>NZ_BAABDS010000039.1:0-187 GCF_039539745.1 Oceanisphaera sediminis | reverse complement strand
GAGCGGTAACAGAGGGTAGCTTGCTACTTTGCTGACGAGCGGCGGACGGGTGAGTAAGGCTTGGGTATCTGCCCAGTCGTGGGGGATAACCATTGGAAACGATGGCTAATACCGTATACGCCCTACGGGGGAAAGGAGGGGATCTTCGGACCTTTCGCGATTGGATGAGCCCAAGTGAGATTAGCTA
>NZ_BAABDS010000038.1:20178-233291 GCF_039539745.1 Oceanisphaera sediminis | reverse complement strand
GTCATGCCTACTATACGCCGGACACCATTTACGCAGCATTCGGAGTTCACTCGTAAACTTGTCCCAGAAGATAGAAGCGCCTCTGGTTTTGATGTCGGTCTGGAAATAACGACGCGTCAACATAGGTTCGGGGTAACTCATCTCTCTGTATCGCACATCACCAGATCTTGTCTGGCTTTTCCCCAACGCTCACTACCATGACTCTTAATCACAGCAGCTTGGGGCTGTTTGAGACCGGCTTCCGACAGCAGATCCCAGTGGGCCCACCACCATCTCTTCGTAAGCTTATGCCTACTCCATGCTCAGCAATCCTCACTGAGCATGTTTTGTGCCTACGGCACACCCTCGATGTCCTCCCAACCTTCGGCGCCGGCGATGACGGCACAGACCGTCAGGAACAGGACATCGAACAAGGGATAGCTGATTTTGGCGGACTGACGAGGGTCTTCCAGCTCACCGAAATACTGAGAAAATGCATCAAGGCTCATCATGGCTCTCCCAAAAAGGGAGTATCAGATCACAACACGATCTGCGGGTCAAATAGAACGAAGTGTCCAAAAAACGTTCGCGATCTCACCCTGCCTGGCGGGTCAGCAGTTCGGGGTGTCCCAGCCAGGCCGCCACCATCTCGCCCATGGCCTGCTCCGGATTGATGGCCCGGCTCACCCCCACCTTCAGCGCCAGCTGGTAATGGTAGTTGTCGCGGGTCTTGCACCAGATCGCCTCCACCCCAACTTCCTTCAGGTTGAGGATGGTGATCAGGCTGCTTTGCAGATCGGTGCCGATGGCCACCACTACCGCAAAGAACTGCCGCCAGTCGATATTGGCGGTTACCTTGGGATCAGTACTGTCGGCGATAATCGCTTCGGCCACATCATCGGCAATGGCGTGCACCCGCCCCTGATCCGAATCCATTGCCATCACCTCCAGGCCAGCGCCCCGCGCCGCCCGGCAAAAGGCGGAGCCAAACCGACCCAGGCCGATCACCGCGATACGTTTTTTTGCCATGGTTTGAAGTCTCCGTAAGCCATGACCCCAGCCTACGCCGGCTCCTGTAAAAAAGCTGTTTAGAGTGCGGAAATGGGTATAAAGAAAATATAAAGAAAGTGCGGTCGGTAACCTGTCATATTGGAGCCGAATTACTGTCCGGGAGCATTAGACCACTACAGGGTGCACGTTTAACCCATCAGCGCCACATAGCCATGAGTACCCATATACAGCCCCACGGCACTGATCAGCAGGCCCGACAAGTAGGGAGCCTTGCGGGCAAGTTCATTCAGGCCATTCCATTTACTGCTGGCTTTTTGAACTCCAACCGCCGCCACAACACCCACCGTAACCAGGATAAGCGCCAACCCAATGCTGAATGACACCACCAGTGTCGCCCCCAGCGTCAAGGCTTTCAGCTGAATACAGATCAGCAGCACGGTTACGGCGGCCGGGCAGGGAATGAGTCCTCCGGTCAGGCCAAACAGCAGAATTTTCCGGTTGCTGACCTCCCGGTTGGCGAAACGCCGCTGAATCTCCAGAGCATGGGCCCGCTCGTGTGTATCCTGATATTCCTGACCATCTTCGCTGTCATGCGCATGGGGGTGAAAATGCACATCGAAGTCATGGGTATGATCGTGGTGCCCTATGCTCAGGGTCAGCGCCAGGTCTTCTGCTTTCTCTACACACGAGGCCGATTCCAGGTAACCTTCTTTCTCAATGAAATGATATACCTCGGGGGATGAGGCATCAGTGGAAGCCACCCGCAGGTGCACATGGTCTGCGCTCAAGAGGCTTCCGCTGAGAGTTTTCAGCTGAAAGCGCTGATATCCGTCTATGTCCGCAATCGACAGGGCGACATGCCCATGCCCTGTATCCACCACTTGGGTTTTCCAGTCCTGAGCATGGCTCTGGGCCCGCTGCCATCTTTGCTCATCGCGCCAGGTTCGCCAGAACATCCAAAGCCCTGTCGACAGTATGATCACCCCCGACACCAGTTGCATCCAGGGCTCTGCGGCTTCTGCGGTGAACTTCTGACTGATGTACATGCCACCCACAGCGATAAGCCAGACGATGGCGGTGTGTGACAAGGTGGCCGCCAGCCCCAGCATGACCGCCTGTCTGACAGTGCCTTTTACTGCCACGATGAACGCCGCCATCATGGTCTTGGAGTGGCCGGGCTCCAGGCCGTGCAAAGCCCCCAGCAAAATCGCACTAGGAATAAAGAACCAGCCATTGCCCTGTTGCAGTAACGCCGCAAAGTCCATGCTCAACCTCTTGAATACCGTTTTAATCGAGCTGAACTATACTCCCCCCTAGTATTAGATGCTACCCCCCAGTATCAGCCGGATGGTACATTCACAATCGGATACAGTGGTTTTTATGACTGAAGAGGTATGCCATGTCTCATACCATGCGAGAACAAAAGAAGCTCAATGCACGGGTCAGCAAAATCCAGGGCCAGGTGAATGGCCTGCAGAAAATGCTACAGGAAGATCATGAATGTCAGCAGGTATTGCAGCAAATTGCCGCCATTCGTGGTGCCGTGAACGGATTGATGCGGGAGGTGATAAAGGGCCATCTCGCCGAGCATCTGGTACTTGAAGAAGACCTCAGCAAGCGCGAGGCCGATATGGACGTGGTTCTGAAGGTACTGGATTCTTATATGAAATAGTTACCCCCGATAGGCCAAGTCAGGGGCCGAAGATAAAGGGGCGAAAGGAAAAGCGCCTTACTGCATACCCCCGCCCCTCTGTGGTTCACATGACAATAAGCAAATCATCTGGCCGTACTTGCCATCGGTGCACAGCATCAGGGTTATATTCGCGCTATTTCTGTTGTGAAGAACCAGGCATTGCTCGCCTGAAGGCCACGGTCAGCTCACCTGTACCACTATGGGCCCTCCATGTGTGATTGATGATCTGTACACCCGCTGACCAAGGTAATACCGGTTGCCTCTTCTTTTACTCGGCTTCCTGTATTTGCTAACATCGCATTCCCTTTATAGATCACGATCGGGATCATTCAACCGGGCGGCATACCATGCGCAATCATCTTTCCCTTACCGCACGCCTGAGCTTGATGTTCAGCCTGACCATGCTGGCTATCTGGGGCTTGGTCAGCATGGTGTTGATACAGTCGTTGGAGCAGCACTTCGCCCGCCAGGACGAGGCCGATCTCAGGGGCAAAATGGTACTGGTGAAAAACCTGCTGGCTACCCAGTTGGACAATGGCCAGCCGGACTGGGCCAGGCTGGAATCCGGGTTGCATAGCGCTCTGGCCGGCTATGGCGACCATAGGTTGCAGATCACCACTCCCCAGGGGCGACTGCTGGCGGGCAGTCAGCTATTCCGACCTCCGGCCACAGACGTCAATGCTGGGCCTGTGATTGAAAGCTGGGAAGAAAACGGCATTCACTACCGCAGCATATCAGCTCCTTTTGCTCTGCCGCCCCGGACATCCGTGTCGGAGATGCCGGATACAGTGATGATCCGCGTGATATTCGACACCCGCTACCACCAGCATTTTATCCATGACATCAAAAACGGCCTGCTTTGGCTGACCGGCGGCATTGCCTTGATCTCAATTTTGCTGGGCTGGATGGCCTCGCGCGCCGGACTCAAGCCCCTACGTTCCCTGGCCAGGCTGTCCACGCAAGTCACCGCCAACAAGCTGGATCACCGGCTGCCGGTAAGCGGTGCTCCGGTCGAGCTGCATGGGCCCATTCACGCCTTTAACAACATGCTGGATCGGCTGGAAGAGTCCTTTCAGCGGCTCACCACCTTTTCCTCCGACATTGCCCACGAATTGCGCACCCCGGTGAACGGCCTGCTACTGCAAACCCAGGTTGCCCTGAGCCAGATCCGCTCGGACCATGACTACCGGGAAGCCCTCTATGCCAACCTGGAAGCCGCCGAAAGATTGAACAGAATGATCAATGAGATGCTGTTTTTGGCCAAATCGGAGCAGGGACAATTAGCCATACAGTGCCAATCGCTGGATCTGGCGGAAGAAGTGGACGAGTTGATCGAGTTTTTCGAGCCGCTGGCCAGTGAACGACAGGTGCGGTTGCAACGCCTGGGCCATGCCCGGTTGTGGGGAGACAGGGCCATGCTGCAACGGGCCATCAGCAACCTGCTGACCAATGCCATTCGTTACACCCCGGCACACCAAGAAGTGAGTATTCGTGTAAACGGCAATGACAGCGCCGTGACTGTGGAGGTGGCCAACCCGGGCTCCCCCATTCCTCCCGAGGAATGGCCTCGGCTGTTTGACCGGTTTTACCGGGCGGATCACACCCGCCAGCAGGTGACCGAAGGCTCTGGACTGGGCTTGGCCATCGCCAAGGCCATTGTGACCAGCCACGGAGGCACCCTGTCGGTACACTCCGACGAACAGGAAACCTGCTTTACCGCCCGCTTTCCTCTTTCCGGCACGGAATGAACGGTAAGCAAATGAGCCCATGCAAGCATATAACCGACAGCATGGGCTGATACATTATTTCAATGGCCAGGTGGAGCTTTATTACAACAATGCGGCTCATGCTTTGCATTATTTTTAATGTTCTCGTCGGTTTGCCGCTGCCAGCCAAGTTTTGTACGACTCCACCAGCTATCTTTTAACGCTGCACCATGCTGCTCAATGATGTCGATAATATCATCGATTTTATGAGATGATGCCTCATAAGCAACCTTCAGCTTTTTCGTTTTACTATCCAGCGCCAGCGTGTCAACCCAGTGCTGCGCTTCAATCTCCGCCAGCATGGCATCCATATTGGCCCGACTCATTTCAGTCAGACTCAGGGTATGGGTTGTCAAAAACCCCGGGTTAATCCCTGCTCTATGATTCGCCATACCTACCCCTCCTTTCATTGAAACATGGCTAGAGTCCCTGCCCCCTTAGATCATTCATCCCTGTGTATTTTCTCACGCCGCTGTTCACTTTCATGCATTTGCATCTGGTCCATCATCATCTTCGTCATATCCATATTTTCGTTCATCATGTTCATGCGCTGCTGCAACATATCCATCATATTAGGCATTGAGAGCTGACCATCATTACCCTCATGCATCATGTCCATCATCTGCATGCCTTCCTGCATCTGCTCCAGGTGTTCCTGCATCAGAGCCTGACGTTTTTCGGGATCGGTTTCTCCCTGCAATTGCATCATGGTGTCAGCAGCCGATCGCATATGTTCACGCATCGTCATCATCTGCTCATGGTTCATCATCATATCCCCCTGAAAGGGTATATTCTGGCCTTGCTGATGATGATTATCCTGTTCAGCCATTGCAGGCATTGCGAACAGGGAGGACAGGGTTAAAGCGAAAATTAACTTTTTCATGATATTTCTCCTGATATGAGTAACTGTATTTCAGTACAAATAACATCGAAACTCTGTAGCAGTGTAATTACTGTTACCACTCCAACTGCATGTTAATCCTCTGGTTTGTCTTTAGCTTCTCGACGCCCCTGCTCCAACCCCCGACGATAAGCTTCTTCCTTGCTCTCATCGGCACCAGGGTCGTGATGGTGATGTTCGCCATGCTTATGCCCTCTGTGCATAAACAGGTGCATTAATGGACACAACAAAAAAATAAGATAGGGTAAAAATATAAATAGGTGCTGTTTATGCTCAACCAATAAGAAGTAAGTGAGAGAAGCAACCACACCTAAAATTAGCCACCCTCTGGGCGTCGATAAAAATGATAGCTTTTTATTCATTTCACACCTCGATCCAATCAATGTACCCGCTTAAAACCGGAAGCCTCACTTTAATCTTCATTGCCCCCGCCTTTACTCAACAACAAGTCGACCTCGGTACATTTTCATCTGACAATGAAACTCATATTCACCTTTTCTCATCGCCGGCAGTGCTATTTTTTTGACCTTGTTTAATGGCAATGTATCGCTAAGCTTCAAGTCGGGTATCAAAATGGTTTCAGAGCAGGGGGACGAATCTTTTCTCAAAAAGTGAAGGCTAGCTGGCTGGTCAGCGAGCAGCTTTATGCGTGACGGCTGATAGGTGCCATTTTCCACTACAATGATCAGTTCACTGTCACCCAGGTCGGTTGCCTGGGGTTGATATAACCAAAACCACCAGACAATCAAGGCAATGAGCAAAACGCCAAGTACGTTAACTAACATCATTCCCCGCCTCCTTAGTGCTCCCGGGTTTTGAACAGTCTCAGGCGGTTGGCATTGGTGACCACCGTCAACGAAGAAAACGCCATGGCGGCCCCCGCAATGACAGGGCTTAGAAGAAGCCCGAAGAATGGGTATAACAAACCGGCGGCAACGGGCACCCCCGCAATATTGTAAATAAAAGCACCAAACAGGTTTTGTTTGATATTACGCAATGTCGCCTTGCTCACGGCAATGGCATCGGCCAATCCATGCAGTGAGCCACGCATCAGGGTAATGTCGGCACTCTCAATCGCCACATCGGTTCCGGTACCGATGGCGAAGCCCACATTGGCCATCGCCAATGCCGGCGCATCGTTGATGCCATCACCGGTCATACCGACCACCTCCCCTTGCATTTGCAGTTCCTGTACTTTTTGGGACTTCTCTTCCGGCAGTACCTCGGCAAAAAACTCGTTGATACCGGCCTTTTCTGCCACGGCCTTGGCTGTGGCCCGGTTGTCCCCGGTCAGCATCACCACACGAATACCGTTCTGTTGCAGACGCTTAATAGCCGCAATGGAGTCTTCCTTGATGGGATCGGCCACGGCAATGAGTGCCGCCAGCCTGCCATCCACGGCAAAATACATGGGTGTTTTTGCCTCTGCCGCCAGCTGTTGTGCCTTGTCAACGAAGTCATCAAGGGCAACGCCCTGATCCTTCATTAACTTTTCGTTGCCAAACAGCAGGTTTTTACCACCGACAACCGCCTCGACGCCATGCCCTGCTATGGCGTTAAATCCGGTAACAGACAACGGTTCAATGTTCCTCTCCTTGGCAGACTCGACCACCGCCAGCGCCAACGGGTGCTCCGATCCAGACTCTAAACTGGCAGCCAGCTGCAATACACGTTTTTCATCCAGCCCGTCAACGGTAATAATGTCCGTCACTTTGGGGCTACCCAAGGTAATGGTACCGGTTTTATCCAGGATCATGGCGGTGATTGTGGAGGAGCTTTGCAGGGCTTCGCCGTTGCGTATCAATACCCCCGCTTCTGCGGCCTTGCCAACGCCCACCATCACCGACATGGGCGTTGCCAGACCAAGGGCACACGGGCAAGCAATAATCAATACCGTGGTCGCCGATACTACCGCCAAGGCCACCGCCGGTTCAGGCCCAAAATTCAGCCAGGCCAACGCACTGACGATGGCAATAATCATGATCACAGGGACAAAATACGCCGAAATCATATCTGCCAGCCGACCAATAGGCGGCTTGGAGTTCTGAGCCCGTTTTACCATACCGATAATTTGCGCCAGAGCCGTGTCCTTACCGACCCGGGTCGCCTTGAACACTATCGCCCCCGTTTTATTGATGGTGCCCGCTACCACCTCATCCTGTTCCTTTTTCTCCACCGGCATGGGCTCTCCGGTCAGCATGGATTCATCAATGGCGGTATGACCTTCAATGACTTCACCATCCACCGGCACCTTCTCTCCAGGGCGCACTCGAACCAGGTCATGCAACCTGACTTGCTCGATGGGAATATCCATGTCATTGCCATCGCGAATGACACGCGCCGTTTTGGGCTGAAGACCAATCAGCCGTTTGATCGCTTCCGAGGTTCGACCACGCGCTTTCAATTCCAGTGCCAGCCCCAGATCGATCAGACCAATAATCATGGCGGTCGCTTCAAAATAAACATGGCGGGCCATGTCGGGTACGACCTGGGGGAAAAACACCACCACCATTGAATACAGCCAGGCCGTGCCCGTGCCCAGGGCAATCAGGGTATCCATGTTGGCAGAATGATTTTTACAGGACTGCCAGGCCCCTACATAAAAATGCTTTCCGGAAAAGATCATCACTCCCAATGTCAGCAGGCCAACCAGCAGCCAGACAATGCGTTCCGCTGTTGTGGTGACGGTCATTTCACCGATAAGCAGACCATAAATCATCAAGGGCACACCCAGACCAAGAGCAATGGTCATTTCCAGCATCAGGCGTTTGTAGTAGGCACGGTCGGCTTTTTCTTTTTCCTCCAGGGCGTCGTCATCGCTGTCTGCAGACTGAGTTTGTGCGCCATAGCCGGCCTGCTCTATCGCCTTGATCAGGATGCTGGCGTCGACCGCCCCTTCAACACTGACAGTACGCTGAGCAAAATTCATTTCGGCATGGGTGACACCAGGCACGCTTTGCAAGGCTGTTTCAATTTTTTTGACACAGCCGGCGCACCTGGCTCCTTGAATCAACAGCTCCTGTTGCTGCTCCTTGCCATCATGGCAACGTTGCTTTTCAGCATCCGCCTTGCCGTGTTTGTCCTGGTGTCGTACCGCTTTCGCCATGATCTGGTTTCCTTGAAAATGAAAAGGTAAAACCAAGGGTCCGTTTCTTTAGATGTGCAGACTGCTCCTGTGTTCAACATGCAAGGGCTTACGGCATATGGACTTTGCAGAGTGTTCGACCTGATATCACCGGCTCAAGCCGACATCACACAGCCACCATCGGGGCCATTTCCCGATCATCTAATGCCATTCTGCCGTTGCTGCTCACGCACATAGCCGATAATGTCGCTCACCTCGTCGCGACTGATACCTTCCACCGGCGGCATGTCGCCAAAGCGCCAGTGATGGGCACGCACACCGTTAGCGGCGGCCCGGTAAAAGGCCTCGTCACCGTGGTGTGACGGCTCGTATACCTTGTGAATAAAGGGTGGCCCCTCTGGGGTGCCTCTGAGGTCAGCACCATGGCAACTGGCGCAATATTCACCGTAAGCGGCCTGTCCCTGCGTCGAAAGTGCCCGATCGTGGGGTATGTCCCCCCACATTTGGCTGCCGCCCATCAGAAAATGGCCGGCGATCATGGCCAGTAACACCAGGGCCACGGCCCCGGCCAGCCAGAGCACCCAGCGGGATGAATCCGATGACTTGCTCACTTCTTTCCCCTTTTGTTCCAGAGTCTTTCGCCCAGCGTCGCCAAAGCAGACAGGCCCGCCTTCAGGCGGGCCTGTTTGTGTTATTGCGTAACCTTAACTTGCCCTGTCATGCCAGCTTCCATGTGCCCCGGGATCAGGCAGGCAAAGTCCACGGTACCGGCCTGGTCGAAATGCCAGACAAGCCCCCCTTTCTGACCAGGCTTGAGGCTCAGCATATTGGGTTCGGCGTGCTGCATATTCGGCATTTCACGCATCATGTCGGCATGCTCCTTCAGCATGGCCAGGTTGCCCAGCACCAGCTCGTGATTAAGCTTGCCAGCATTCTTTACAAAAAAGCGCACGGTTTCTCCCGCCTTTACCTCAATGGCCGCCGGGGTGAAACGCATGTCATCCCCCATGTCTACAGCTATGGTACGGCTGACCTCGGCCGGCTGACCGGAGCGACCCACCCCGTGCATGCTCTGTTGCATGGAAGCGGCATTATGGCCCTCATGGCCACCATGCTCACCGGCGGCCAGCGCCAGGCCGGGCAACAATGACAGCATTAAAACGGACAACGTGGTTTTCATTGGTATTGCTCCTGATAAATAAAAAATAATGTCTGCAGCTTAAAACCAGAACCTGACCCCGGCTACCCAGCGATTTTCCTGAGTAGCCTCGTCTTCTTCTCTGAGTTGATCAGCGCGATCACCCAGGGCAGCCTGCCATTCCCAGCCCACATAGGGAGCGAACTGGCGGCTGAATTCGTAACGCAGGCGGGCCCCGGCCACCAGATCCGACAGCCCCCGGCCCTGACCGCGCTCAGCGTCGTTGCTGCCATAGGCGGTGAGTTCAATGGCCGGCTGCAGCACCAGCCGCTGGGTCAGCAGCAATTCATATTCCGCCTCCAGTGCCAGGGCGGTCTGGCCGTCGTCGCCCAGGTAGGCGGTGGCGTCCAGCTCCAGCCAGTAGGGCGCGAGCCCAGACACACCAGCCGCCAGCCAGCCCTGATCCGGGCCGTGACCGGTGTCGTAACGCACTCCCAGCTCGCGGTTCCAGAATGCGGTCAGGGCATGGCGCCACAGCAGCTCGGTACTGGCTTCCGCCAGCCGGCCCTGTTCAATGTCGCCTTCCGCCCTCACCACGGCCCGGTCGTAATCCAGTCCGGCCCAGGCTTCCAGTTCATAGGCCAGGGCCTGATCATCGCCGTTGTCCACCCGTTCCAGCCGGTCGGCCAGCACACCGTAAAACCAGTGCTCGTCGGCCAGTGTCAGCTGGCGGGGCCCGGGCAGCGCATAAGGCCCTTCGTCCAGGGTAAAGCCGCCGGAGTAGGCATGAGGATCCCGGGCATCGGCGGGCGGCTGGCCGCCCTGCATTTGCATATCGCCGTGATCCATCTGGGCCATGGCAGGAAGGGCGGTCAGCGCCAGCGCGCCCAATACATGTTTCATCATTACTGTATGTTTGCTCATGACACCACCACCATGCGGAACATGCCTGCGTCCATATGGAACATCAGATGACAATGCCAGGCCCAGCGACCAAGGGCATCGGCGGTCACCAGAAAGCTGATGCGCTGGGCCGGCTGCACCGGTATGGTGTGGCGGCGGCATAAAAACCCGCCATCGGGGCTTTCCAGCTCGCTCCACATGCCGTGCAGGTGCATGGGATGGGTCATCATGGTGTCGTTGTGCAGAATAATGCGCACCCGTTCGCCATAGCTCAGGTGAATGGGCGTGGAGCCGCCAAACTCAACGCCGTCGAACGACCAGGTGTAGCGCTCCATGTTGCCGGTGAGGTGCAGTTCAATTTCCCGCTCGGGCGGACGCGGGTCCATGGGGCCACCGGGAGTACGCAGATCCGCCAGGGTCAGTACCCGCCGGCCGTTATTGCGCAGGCCCACGCCGGGGTCATCGAGGTTGGTGCGCGGCATGTCTACTCGCATGTCGACGCTGGGGCCATATTCGGTGCGGGCATGACGGACTTCCTTGCTGGCCGCCGCCAAACCGCCAGCCATGGCACTGTGGTCCATGCCCGCCATACCATTCATGGCACCGTGGTTCATGCCCGCCATGCCATTCATGGCACCATGATCCATACTGCCCATCATGTCGGTCATGGTCAGGGATTGAGGTTCATCCAGTGGCGGCACCGCCGCACTCAGCCCTTCGCGGGTGGCCAGGGTGCCCCGGGCATAACCGGTCCTGTCCATGGCCTGGGCGAACAGGGTATAGGCCTCGGCGGTGGGCTCCACCAGCACATCGTAGGTTTCACCGGGTCCAAAGCGGAATTCATCCACCTCCACCGGCGCAACATTCAGGCCATCGGCCTGCACCACGGTCAGCTTCAGACCGGGAATACGCACATCGTAAAAGGTGTTGCCGGCGCCATTAACAAAGCGCAACCGCACCCGCTCACCGGGTTTGAACAGCCCGGTCCAGTTGCCAGCAGGCGTGGTGCCATTCATCAGGTAGGTCAGGGTTTCGGAAGACAAGTCCGCCAGATCACTGGGGCTCATGCGCATTTCATTCCACATTTGCCGCTTTTCCAGCGCCGCCCCCACACCGCCACTGGCCATATCGCGGAAAAAATCCGCCACCGTCGGCTGGTTGAAGTTGTAGTAATCGCCCTGATTTTTCAGTTTGCCGAATACCCGCATGGGATTTTCGTCGGTCCAGTCCGACAGCACCACCACATGCTCCCGATCGGCCTTGATTGAATCGGCATCGGCCGGATCCACAATCAGCGCACCGTACATGCCGGTCAGCTCCTGCATGCCCGAGTGGGAGTGATACCAGTAGCTGCCGCTCTGTTCCAGAGTGTAACGGTAGGTAAAGGTTTCGCCGGGCGGAATGCCAGCAAAGCTGATACCGGGTACGCCGTCCATTTCGAAGGGCAGAATGATGCCGTGCCAGTGAATGGAGGTAGGCTCCTTGAGCCGGTTGGTGACGCGAATGGTAACGGTATCGCCCTCGCGCATGCGCAAGGTGGGGCCCGGAATAGAGCCGTTAATGGTGGTGGCCATGCGCGCTTTGCCGGTGAAATTGACCGGGGTTTCATCGATCACCAGATCGAATTCGGTTCCGGTAAGCGTGGGCACATGGCCGGTCACGGTAGCCGGCACGGGTGAGCGAGCTGAGGCCAGCATCGGCGCCAACCCCAGCACCACGCCGCCTGCGGCCAGTCCCTGCACAAAGCGCCGCCGAGGCAGATTGAGCGTGTTTTTTGGCTGTGTCATCACATTCCCTAAATTGCCTACTGTCATAGAGACAGCATAGATAGGCGCACCTGAAGCCAACATGACGAGAAGATGACAAAATTGTCCATGACGAGAAGATGACAAAATTGTCATCTTCTGGCGAGACAATCAGCAGCCCGCTATAGCGGGCTTGAGAACAGGGCTAAAGTGCGCCATCATCGGGGTAACCAACCCCACGGAGCTAACCATGAAACTGCTGCTCATCGAGGACGAAGAAAGCACCGGCAATTACCTGCAAAAGGGCCTGCGCGAGGCGGGCCTGGTGGTAGATCTGGTGCGCAACGGCCTCGATGGCCTGCACCAGGCCTGCGCCGAACCTTACGATCTAGTGGTAGTGGACGTCATGCTGCCGGATTTGGACGGCTGGCACATCGTGGCGAGTCTGCGGGAGCAGGGCCGGCAGATGCCAGTACTGTTTTTGACCGCGCGGGACAGTGTGGAAGACAGAGTACGCGGCCTGGAACTGGGCGCCGATGACTATCTGGTTAAGCCCTTTGCCTTTGCCGAGCTGCTGGCCCGGGTGCGCAGCCTGTTGCGCCGGGGTACGCCCCGCCGGGAGGAGCACCGACTGCAGGTGGCCGATCTGGTGCTGGACTTGCCCCGCCGTCAGGTAAGCCGTGCCGACACTCCCATTCACCTGACCAACAAGGAATTTGCGCTGCTGGAACTGCTGGTACGCCGGCAGGGAGAAGTGCTGCCGCGCTCACTGATTGCGTCCCTAGTATGGGACATGAATTTTGACAGCGACACCAATGTGATTGATGTCTCCATTCGCCGGCTGCGTGCCAAGATTGACGATGGCTTTGAGCCAAGGCTTATCCATACCATCAGGGGTATGGGCTACACCCTCGACACGGGCAGGTAACAGCTTTCTCTGGCGTAGGTTCTTCGCTCGTCATTCTGCTTTCAACGCAGGCATGTTGCCAGCTTAATCTAACCCGCCATATCGTTGTAATTAATTGCAGTCTGATAATCATCAGAAGTTTGATAACTGTAGCTTGCTCATCACCGTTACATCCTCCCCAATCTTTTATCCATGATGATATTGCTGGCATGCTTGAGAGTACCTTTAACATTTACGTTTTCTGAAAAAAAAGGGCTGCTTATGCAGCCCCTGTATCATCTTCGAGTGCTTCACCTTAGAAGCTGAGCTCACCTTCCAGCACATAGGTGCGGCCGGGCATGGGAATACGACCGATTGCGCTCAAATCAGCGCCGCGGAAGTAGGCGTCGTCGTCCAGCAGGTTGATCACGCCCATGCCCACGTTCAGGGTCATGTCGTTGCCCAGGGGAATGTCCCGGCCCAGGCGAGTGTTGACCAGGGTGTAGGACGGCAGCTCGCCGACGCTGCCCATGCTGTCTTCGTCGACGGTGTTGGCGGCGTCGCTGAAGCTGCTGGAGGCGTACAGGGCGGTGGCGCTGGCGGTCCACAGGCCGGTGCGATAGACGGCGTCGGCACTCACGTGATGGCGCGGCGCATTTCGAAGCTCGTTGCCTATGTTAACATCTGTCAACTGTTCAGTGTCGAGATAGGTATAACCCAGGCACGATGCTAAGCAACGAAGAACGCAAACAAGCCGAAGCTCTGTTGAGCGAGCCCAACAATATCCCTGATTGACTATGAATCTGATCTTTCTCATCATCGCAGCCTTGCTAATCGGCAGTGCCACTCTGTGGCTCTGTGCAATACTTTGGCGAGGTCCTAAGCAGACAAACCGCGTAGAGCGCGGCGGCGTGAATACCGCCGTGCTGCGCGACCAATGGGCCGAACTTGAGCGGGACCATGCCCACGGCACTATTTCGGCCAACGATTTGGCTGATGCCAGGGCCGACTTGCAACGACGCGCTCTGGACGAAGCGACATCGTCGAACGCGGGTTCAGTTATCAACGCCGGAAGCAGGCGCAGCGCAATAGCGCTTGCCATTGTGCTGCCTGTTGCGGCGACGTTGACGTATCTGTACTTGGGAAATCCTGCCGCGATAAGTCCGTCTTCGGCTCCAGGCACCAGTGCAATCACGCAAGCGGATGTGCAGGCCATGGTAGCTTCTCTGGAGGGGCGACTGAAACAGAATCCCGACGATCCGGCAGGCTGGCTCATGTTGGCTCGTTCTTATCGACATTTTGGACGATACGAAGAAGCCGCCAACGCATTCTCAAATGCCACGAATCTCGTCCAGACCGATCCATTGGCATTGGCAGAATATGCGGAGACACTAGCACGAACACGAAGCTCGGGCTTTGAGGGAGAACCGACCCGGTTGCTTGAGCGCGCATTGTCGCTCAGCCCTGGGTCACCGATGCCCCTAACACTTGCTGGCGCGGCAGCCATGCAACGTGAAGACTATCCTGCCGCCATTAATTACTGGGGTAAACTACTGGAAGTGCTTCCACCTGATTCGGATGCAGCAAAGGTGGTCTCCGAGAGCATCGAACACGCGCGAAAACAGCAGGCTGACCTGGCCCGCAGGTCAGCTACCGACGTCCCGCAGTAGCTGCCCATGCAGGCAACGCCTTATGGAAGCGCGCGATAAGTGATGCCGTTTGGAGCGGGGCCGACCTTATAGGTCCCGACTACTGCCTGCGTGCTCGTGTCGATGGCGCTCACGGTATCGGCCTTGTTGTTCGTAATGAACACCAATTTGCCATCATCACTCGCCACCACCCCGTGCGCGCCCATATCCGTCGTTACAGTATCGACAACGCGCTGCGTCCCGATATCAATTACAGACACCGTATTATCGGGATTGCTGTCACTGCCTTGATTGGCCACATACATTCTGCTGCCGTCTGGCGTGGAAAAAAGCTGGATCGGGTTGCGCCCCACTTGGATATTACCGGCGACTTTCCGAGTGCTCGTATCGATGACCGCAACACTGTTCTCGTCGCGCAGAGACACATAGACCTGTGCCCCATCGGGTGTAAAAGCCACCTGAACCGGCGCTTTACCCACAGGGATACGTGCAGATTCTTTCAGATTCTCCGCGTCGATTACTGACACGCTATTGTCAGTAACGTTCGCTACGTATAGTTCACGCCCATCCGGGCTGAGACGCAAACCATGGGGATAACTGCCGGTAGGAATTTCGGCGACAACGGCTTTCCGGCTGATATCGACTACCGTTACCTGATTCGTATCAGCATTGGTTATATAGGCGAAGTCGCCGCTCTTGCTGGTGACGACATGGGCAGGATGGTCGCCGGAGGGCAGCGTCGCGATTAATTCCCCTGGCTTGCCTGCATCCAAAAGCACCAGGCCCGCCTGACTGCCATGGCCGTGCGTGGCGGCTGAAGTCGTTGGCTCGCTCTTCTCGCCACCATGGCCTCCATGGCCACTGGAAGACGTGCCAACGGCTAGGAGAAGTTTGCCATTGGGCGATATTTGTACGTTATGAGGCACGACGGGAATATCCACCGTACGGACTTCGCCCGAACTTAGTGTGATCACGCTGATGGACCCATCGCCCTCATTAGCGCTATAAACGACTCCATTGGCTAGCGAAGCTGCATTCGCAACTCCTATGGTGGCGGCGAGAACAGCTGTAATCAAGCTAACGCGGAACTTCTGCATTTTAATCTCCAGAATTGAAGCAGGTGGTTTTGGGGGAAGAGACGGCTCAAATGCATGTTGGACGCTGTTGAACAACAGTCGTCGAACTGGCCTCGTCAACGCCGCTCATCAAGAATGTTTTTCGTATCGGGTAGCGGCACCGGTCGTGCTTCGGGCTTCCTGATGTCTTGTTCTTTGTGGCAAGACTGCATGCCTTTCATCATGAAGAACATCATCATGGGACAAATCAGGAAGAACAATGCTGGCGCCCAGGCAGTGATCAATTCACGGGCGGCGGGAAAGGTGGCGTAGGCAACGGCTACCACAGCGGCCAGGCCGGCCCCCGCTTTCAGCATCATCTTGATATCGCATTTCATAGTGTTCTCCTTGTGCGAGCTGCGCTGAACTCTCAGCATGGCCAACGTTGTGCGACCATTAGAAGAACTGTAGCGGGGTGACCCTGTCGGACGCGTTGCAGGCCGATTACATATTTGTCATCTATCGCGAGGCGCGGACGAATGAAATAGTTTGTATCTGTGCGCTTGGCAAGGTTGTCAATGCTTGCGGTGGACGCGTCCCAATCGGAGACGAGTCGGAATTTTTACAATGCCCGGAGAATACGAGTACCTCTTGTGTTGACCTTACCATGGTGGGAAGGTTTATCGTACAGGTATTCAATCACGAACCAAGAGAAGGAACGTCAATGGTCAATTTTCAGGTAAATGACATGACTTGCGGTCACTGTGCGGGCGTTATACGAGCCGCAATAACCACCGCCGCTCCGCAGGCGGACATTGAGGTGGACCTCTCCGCACGTCGAGTAGCCGTAGAAGGCGTTACAGACATAGACGCGGTCGAGCGCGCCATCCGTGAGGCCGGTTACACCCCCGAGCTTTTTTGTAATCGCGATATGGGGTTTCACTCTGAACACCAGATGCGTCTTACCATATTTCGAGTCAATGCCAGTTAGGTTAACTCACTTTAGGAATATCACTTATACGGGTGGTGTATGCCGGTGACAAAAAACCCCGTTTCATCTGCCATTCTTGCTCAATGCCTTCAGCTGCCAGGAACACTCTCCCCTTTCCGGAGGAGTTGATGTTGTCCATCACCTGCATCAAGGCTTGGCTTTTCGGCTTGCTGCACGGTGTTTCGAACAGGTTTTGTTGGTAACTGCCCGGCGGCCAGAAGTCGGTGAGCATCACCGATGCCTTCTGATAACGGTAGCCGGCTTTCCAGATCTGTCTTAAGCCCTGACAGGCAGCCTGTACAAGCTCCCGACTATCAGCGGTTGGGAGTCCCAGCTCCACGATAGCACTGTTGCTGTAGAACGGCTCCTGCGGAGAAAACGGACTGGTTCGGAGCGATACCTGCACAAGCCGGCAGTACTCCTGCTGTACCCTGAGCTTTTCCGCCGCTCGGCTGGTGTATTTGCTTACAGCCTCTCGCATAGATTGAAACTCAGTTATTCTCTCGCCAAAGCTACGGCTACTGATAATTTGTTTTTTAGGCTCAGGCTGCTCATGCAGCGCCAAGCAGCTCAGGCCATTCAGCTCACAGACAGTCCGTTCCACCACCACGGAAAACTGGCGTCGGATCACCTTCTGGTTTGCCTTGGCCAGTTGCCAGGCTGTGCGTATTCCCATCTCATTGAGCTGTCGGGCCAGGCGACGACCGATGCCCCACACTTCTTCCACCGGCACCAACTGCAGCAACTTCTGCTGTCTTATTGGGTCACGCAAATCCACCACGCCATCTGTCGCCGGCCAGCGTTTGGCTGCATAGTTGGCAAGCTTGGCCAAGGTTTTGGTCGGTGCAATCCCTACGCCGACCATGATCCCAACCCAACGCAGCACACGCTGCCGAATGTCGGCCGCAAACTCACTCAAAGAAACCAGGTGTTCGAGGCCACTCAAATCAAGAAAAGCCTCATCAATGGAGTAGACCTCTACCCGTGGCACCTGCATTTCCAGTACCGTCATCACCCGGCGAGAAAGGTCAGCATAGAGTGCGTAGTTGCTTGAAAATACTACGCCACCGGCACGCTCATAAGCCTCTTTAATCTTGAAATAGGGAACGCCCATACCAATCCCCATCGCCTTGGCTTCAGCACTGCGAGCGACCACACAGCCATCATTATTTGATAGCACAACGATTGGCCGGCCATTCAGATCTGGCCGAAACAGGCGCTCGCAGGAAGCATAAAAATTATTACAGTCCACCAGGGCAAAGACCGGTTTCACAGCGGCAACCGGCGGATGATGTTGGTTACCACACCAAAAATCTCCATCGAATCTCCTTCCTCAGGCTCAATGGGCGGGTATACCGGATTTTCGGCCACCAGCCGGAACCGGGGTTTCAGCTCCAGCCGCTTGCAGGTCATCTCGCCGTTCACGCATGCAATCACGATATGGTGATGGGCCGCCTCTATAGAGCGGTCCACCACCAGCAAGTCACCTGAGTAAATCCCCACTCCAACCATGCTGTCTCCGCTGGCCTGCACCAGATAGCTAGCCGCAGGATGTCGGATACAGTAGGCGTTAAGGTCAATCCCCTGCTCCACATAGTCCTGTGCCGGGCTAGGAAAGCCGCATGATGCACGCTCTACCAGTAATGGCAGCAGATAGTCGGAGTCGGCTCTGAGAGAGCCCAGTATGATGGTCATATGAACACCTTTTAACTGTATATTAATACAGTATATTTTCAGGTGTAGAGAAGGGCAAGAGAAGGAAAATATCAGGGCTTAAACATGACTCTAGAACTGAGAAAAGAGCTACCCTCTGGAGCTGCCAAAGGCATGCTGACGTATGCCAAACTCCTTGGAGTGCTCTTTGCACATGTAGCTTGCAGCTTGGAAGAGCGGCCCGATATCTTCACCAGACTTCCAATGGAACGTACCTGCAACATTCACCAGTCCTCGCGTATCAAACTCTTCAATGCCCAGGGCGGTTGCCCAGGCCGAGTTTAGCTTGCTGTAGAGAGTTCCTTCCGAGCTCCTCATGTCCCCTAGGGTAAAGTAAGCATCCCGGTTTAACAGTAGTAATAAGTGATAGTGCGGATGACCATCCTGGCCCAATTCCCTTGCCCATAAATACCTCAAGCCTGGCTCATGCACCCTGCGACCTTGACGCAGGGCACTTTGATAGGCATGCTTCAGCTTTGCTCTAAGGGAGCAAATGAATCTGTTTATCACGTCGCTTGAGTAACACTCTGTGTTCACAAAACTTGGAAACCTCAAGTCCAGGCGTATGGCAAACACTCGGTTGTGGTATGCCAAGTGTGTGTTAATTACCTGGTGTGTTTTATGAAGGTACTCAGTGATGCAAGGCCCATTGCCAGTTAGTACTGGCATACCGTTATACTCCTCATTATGCCATCTACTTAAGTTAGTATTCATTTCAACTCTAACGTTATTCATAACCACCTTCAATAAATTAATTTACCCAATATTACTATACCGACAACAGCACTATCTAAAACAAAGAGAAACAAGCAATAGAAAATAAATAGGCACCGATGAAATCAGATGTTAACGGCAAGAGCTCAACTCTCCAAAAAAATCAAAACAGAAGGGAAATATTTAGTGATTATCCTCTTAGCCATTTCTCTTGGCTAAGCGTTCCAGCATCCAATCCTCTATCTCGCTTTCAAGCCAGCCTGTGGCTTTACCTCCGAGAGGAATACCTTTAGGGAAACAGCCCTCAGCAATCTGACGGTAGATAGTAGAACGAGAAAGGCCAGTTTTATCGATGACGTCTTTAAGTCTTAAAAATCTCATGACCAGCTCCTTGAATATGGTTCATGAGATACGGCGGAGGTGTAAGATTTTACATTTCTACATCATCTAGCACACTGACAATGAGTTTGCTTATATCACCCACCTCCTCAAAAATATCGACCTTCCTTTTGGATCTCCTTCCGCTATCAAGTAACTTATTGCTTGGATATACCTTAATACTGTACTTATCCGGAAGTGGCAGAGTTCCTCTACGTTCGCAGAAATGCATAGAGAAACACCTCATTGAGCGATCGTTACCCACTTTAAAAATTAAGAAATTACACAGCCCCGACCTCTCTTTGCTCAGTTCGCTCAAAGAAAAACTAACTTTGCGAGCCAACATCAAGGATGCCCGAAAGATAAAACTAGCTAATTTGAAAGTCAGTTGACAGGAGTCACGATTTAGTGCAGCTACTACCATCCCATCAAAGTCAAAACATGCCTCTACATTCATAAACCTCCGGGCTATATAGTTGCAGAATGTCACTTCTCCAGCATGAAACTCTGAAGACTTGTAGGGCGGTGTATCAAAAAGAGAAAACCTTACCGCTGACTCAAGCAAACTTTTCCTTTCATTTATCAGGTAAGAGCTGGAGGCTAGCACCACCCAGCGAAGATAGACTCTGAATTTCTCATCTAACACAAAGCGAAGCTCATCAACGCTAAACTTGATCCCGAAGAAGCAAAGTGTACTCTGTGTGTCGGGAGACCTTCTCAAGACTAGAGAGCGAACTCTGGAGTACACAGCATCCACTGCTGATGCTTCATTGAGAAAGGTGACCGCAAGCTCTTCATAATCAACACAACCATACCTGGCTGAACACGCACCAAACACCACATGAGACAAACCTAAAGCGAACTCGCTTTTCACTTTCCCTAACAAAGCCCCCCCATTAAACCCAGGCATGTAACCACAAAGGATAGAACTATCCAGTAAATTTTTAATCTGCCCTCGTAGGCGCTGCTCCGTCATACCTGTCAGCTTGCGCAACTCAGCGTTTGACACCCCAGTGACCATGCCTAGAGCATCAGAGTGAGCCAGCATTACGGCCAGAAGGTATCTGCTGGCGCGACTAAAGCCTCCGCGCTTCACACGTTCTGGGTTATCTCCATGCTCAGGGAAAAGCACAGCGTATATCTGCTCATGTAAAGGTGGCGGAGGTGATCCTGCCGGTGATCTGCTTACTATGTACTGCTGAATGAAGCCGCTGACTTGGTAAAGAGTTTTACCCGATGAGTCTCTTACCTGGGTAATCAAGCCTGCCTGCTTTAGGTAGTCCATACCTTTTCTCACAGCCCGATCATCAGAGTCGCACTCCTTCACCAAGCTCTTCACTGTGCCGGAGAACGAGACCGATGCCCCATGTATCACGAACAACCTGATGATGAAAAGCCTGGCTTCTGGGGGGAGATCACTGCCCTTTTCCAGCACTGCACTGTTCTGTACTGGGGCAAGCTGTATCAGCTCACCGAAGCCATTTTTGAGCAAGTAATAGTGAAGCACAATACGCACCATAGACCAATAAAGGACAAATAATACCTATAAAAAATGACAATATCCATAGACGATTATTTAACGTTGAAACAAACGTTGACAAAAACGTTGACACAAACGAAAATCTGAGAGACTCTCAACCTGCAAAACCTCCAACATTTTCAGCCTCAAGGAAATCTAATGAAAGACAACAAGCCAGGCCTGATAAAGAAATGGGTTTATAAAGCAACGGATGTACAGATCTACCACGCCACTAGCTACATACAGAGCAAGGGGATTGAACTCCCATTCGCTCCAAACCCTCGACAATCATTGATTTATCTATTCACAGGTGGGCCGACTCAAATGTCCCCCTACTCACCAGAAAAATGGATACTTTTTCAGAAGATGACTGCTCACTGCCGCCAGGTGAAACATACTCTTCATTCGGGTAAAGTTAAGCTATCAGCATCGATAGGAAGAGAGTATAAAGAAAAACTAGAGAGAGTAGCGCAAGAGATGAACATATCTAAAAGTGCGGTGCTAGAGCTTCTTATTGAAAACGCTGATAAAATAAAGTCAAAACAAAAGAAGAAAGGCAGCAGCCAAAAACCACTACCCATCAACAGGTGATACCTACCGGACCCGAGACACTACATGTAGTAATTTTTTAGCGATGGCAAAAGGTCTCCAACCCATATCACTCACGACCAGGTCACCCATACCTAACTCAGGAGATAACAAAGATGCAATCTGATAAAAAGCCAATCAATAATCAAATTGGCTAACCCCAAAATATAACTCAAAGTGAAAATTTCAGTCGCACACGAGATACATCTAGTAAAACTCGCTTATAAGGTCAATTCATCAAGATAGTTCGCCCACACCTGCAACCAATGGCGACTTTCCTTTTCATAACGGTGAAGGTCATAGGTCCCTTCAATACCTGAGCGAGAGTGGCCGAGTATAGCTTCAGCAACTTCATTAGGACATTGCAATCTAGCCAGTGAAGTTCTTACAGTCCTCCTCAAGTCATGCGGAGTCCAGCGAGGAAGGTCCAGCATAATCCCTCTTGTTCTCATTACCCAGGTTTGCTCTGTTAGTTTTTTTTGCTGTACGGGCAACCCTGTGCGTTGGGAAGGAAACAAATATTTTGACTTACCATGTGATGGAAGCTTTTTCAACAAATCTACGGCTTGCCGTGGAAGTTGCACATAACGCTCAACATCAGTTTTTGTTTCTCTCAGGTGTAAGGTTTTCTTTTTAAAGTCCACATCCCCCCACTCTGCCGCACACAATTCACCACTACGGCATCCTGTATACAACGTAAGCTTTATTATATTTTTCTGCGCAGGGGTGAATGCAGAGTCTGGAAGCCAGGCTAACAACCTGATCAGTTCTTTATCCGAAAGAATCCGCTTTCCGGGCTGATGTGTTAACTTCACTTTTGCTTGTCTTAAGCTTGCCTTGGCCAGCAAAGCCGGGTTAGCAACATCGTTCGGCAAGCGACCGATACCTATTGCAAACTCATAGGCAGCTGAAAGCTCACGCAACACATTCCCCGCTTGCACATTAGCGCCACGCCTGACGATCTTCATGACTAGATCCACTACATCCTGGCGGGATATTTCGGAAGCAGGCCGGCTACCCAACTCAGGGACAGCATCGCCATAGAGTGTTCTGCGAGTTTCACTCTGACCTTTTGGCTTACGCGCCCCTGGCAAAATCTTGCCACTAGGGGATCTTTTATCTTCAATGTACTCAGTCAGATAAAGCTCAATCAGTCCCTGTATCGTGAGCTGATCCTCAACTCGATTGATACTCTCTTCCCTCTCCTGAGCTTCTTGCTTGGCTCGCTTTATTTGAGCTGCTGGACATATCCCATGGCGTCGCTGAAGCTTCCACTCCTGAAGTATCGCTCTTGCCTGCGCCAGCGACACATCAGGATAGTTGCCAATTTTCGCTTGAACCAGCTTTTGGGTTTCAGGGCTATTATATCGATAAAAGAATGTTTTTAATCCAGTCCGGCCACAGGTGACCCTCAGTCCCCTGTACTCACCCACATCAGCAAGATCCGCCGCTCCAGGCTTCAGCGCTTCGATTGTTCTTGTAGTAAGAGGTTTGCTAATCTTCTCGGCTTTCATGGTCAGGCTCCCAGCTTCTACGCGTGGTGGTGACATAGTGCAGCCTGCTTGTCGTGTGGCTTTTCAGGCTATCAAAGGTGTATGGTCAAAATCCTACACTACTACCTACACTAAAACCTACACTTTTGTGTAGGCTTCAGTGAGATTCATTGGGACAACATGATACGGTCAGAGAAAACAGCAAAAAGTAAAAATCCTTTAAATACAGCAACTAGCGGCATCTAACATCATGAAAAAAGAAGAGATATCACACCAACACACACCTATGATGCAGCAATATCTGGCACTGAAGGCGCAGCATCCGGACATACTGCTGTTTTATCGCATGGGCGATTTTTATGAGCTGTTCTTTGATGACGCCAGGAAAGCCTCGCGCCTGCTGGATATTTCCCTGACCAAGCGCGGCAAATCCGGGGGCAACGCCATTCCCATGGCGGGGGTCCCCCATCATGCGGCGGAAAACTATCTGGCGCGGCTGGTACAAATGGGCGAGTCGGTGGCCATCTGCGAGCAGATTGGCGATCCGGCCACCAGCAAGGGGCCGGTGGAGCGCCAGGTAGTCCGTATTATTACCCCCGGCACCCTGTCGGACGAGGCGCTGCTGGCCGACCGCCAGGACAACTGCCTGGCGGCGGTGTATCACGATGGCCAGCAGTTCGGTTACGGCATCATCGATGTCAGCACCGGCCGTTTCGTGCTCAACCAGTTCGACACCGAAGAGGCGCTGGTCGCCGAGCTGCAGCGCACCCAGCCTGCCGAACTGCTGTATCCGGAGGGCTTTCACTGGTATGCGCTTATCGAAAGCCGCAAGGGGCTGCGTCGCCGTCCGGAATGGGAGTTCGATCTGGACACCGCCCGTCACCTGCTGTGTCAGCAGTTCGGCACCCGGGATCTGATTGGCTTCGGCGTCGAGCAGTCCACCACCGCACTTTGTGCCGCCGGTTGCCTGCTGCAATATGTAAAAGACACCCAACGCACCGCCCTGCCCCATATCGGCAGCGTGAGCCTGGAGCGCAGTCAGGACATGGTGATCATGGATGCCGCCACCCGCCGCAACCTGGAACTGACCCTGAACCTGTCCGGCACCATGGAAAACACCCTGGCCGAGGTGCTGGACAACACCGCCACCCCCATGGGCAGCCGCCTGCTCAAACGCTGGATCCACCAGCCCAGCCGGGATATCGACGAGCTGAGCCGGCGTCAGGACATGATTGCCCTGCTGATGGATCAGGGGCGCCATGACGATCTGCGTCCGCCCCTGCGGCAGGTCGGGGATATGGAGCGGGTGCTGGCACGACTGGCGTTGCGCTCGGCCCGGCCCCGGGATCTGAGCCGGCTGCGCGCGGCATTGCAGGCGCTGCCCGACATTCAGGCCGTAGTAAGCGAGGTCACGCCTTGCTGTCTGGATGCCCTGGCCGCGCGCATCGGCCAGTTTCCGGATCTGGCCGAGCTGCTGGAGCAGGCGGTGGTCGATACACCGCCGGTGTTGATCCGCGACGGCGGCGTCATTCGCGATGGCTTCAGCCCCGAGCTGGACGAGCTGCGCGAGCTGGCCGCCGGGGCTCACCGTTATCTGGAAGAGCTGGAAGCGCGGGAAAAGGCTGCCACCGGTATCTCCACTCTCAAGGTGGCCTACAACCGGGTACACGGTTTTTATATCGAGGTCAGCCGGGCCAGCGCCCATCTGGTGCCGGTGCACTATGTGCGCCGCCAGACCCTGAAGAACAACGAGCGCTACCTCATTCCCGAATTGAAAGAGTACGAAGACAAGGTGCTCAACGCCCAGAGCAAGGGCCTGGCGCTGGAAAAGAAGCTGTACGAGGCGCTGCTGGACCGTTTGCTGGAACAACTGCAGCCGCTGCAGCACAGCGCCGTCGCCCTGGCCCAGCTGGATGTGTTCGCCAACCTGGCCGAGCGGGCCGAAAGCCTGAATTACTGTCGCCCGCAACTGACCGGCGACGAGGTGATCGATATCGAGGAGGGTCGCCATCCGGTGGTCGAGCAGGTGATGAGCGCCCCCTTTATCGCCAACCCGCTGTTGATGTCGGAGCAGCGCAAGATGCTGGTGATCACCGGGCCGAACATGGGGGGTAAATCCACCTACATGCGGCAAACGGCGCTGATCGTGCTGATGGCTTACATCGGCTCTTTCGTGCCGGCCCAACACGCCCGCATCGGCAAGGTCGATCGCATTTTCACCCGTATCGGCGCCTCGGACGATCTGGCTTCGGGCCGTTCCACCTTCATGGTGGAGATGACCGAAACCGCCAATATCCTCAATAACGCCAGCCGCCACAGCCTGGTGCTGATGGATGAAATCGGCCGCGGCACCAGCACCTACGACGGCCTGGCCCTGGCCTGGTCCTGCGCCGATGCGCTGGCCAATCGGCTGCATGCCTACACCCTGTTTGCTACGCATTACTTCGAGCTCACCGAGCTGGCAGGCCTGTGGCCCGACGTGGCCAACGTGCATCTGGACGCGGTGGAGCACGAAGACACCATCGCCTTCATGCATGCGGTACAGGAAGGGGCGGCCAGTCGTTCTTACGGCTTGCAGGTCGCCGCCCTGGCGGGCGTGCCGAGAGCGGTATTGACTCTGGCTCGACAGAAACTGGCCGAGCTGGAAAGCGGCCAGATGCTGCCGGCAAGCGAAGTGGAGAAAACCAGCCCCCCATCGACAAATGGCGAAGCACTGCAGCCGTCGTTGCCACTGTTCGAGGCCGAGCCTGAACCGGCGCTGACTCTGCTCGACGAGCTGGATCCGGACGAACTCACGCCACGACAGGCGCTGGAGCAGTTGTATCGGTTAAAGCAGGCGAGAAAGCCGTAAGCGGGAAGCGGGAAGCGGGAAGCGGGAAGCGGGAAGCGGGAAGCGGGAAGCGGGAAGCGGGAAGCGGGAAGCGGGAAGCGGGAAGAATAGTCATACCAAACTGATTAACTAACTGATTTATTCGGTGCTCTGCAAAGGTCGGACAAATGGCCCGCTCCTCCGACACGCCGTGAACCCATCCATGGGGGCTCCACCGCGCCATCCCTGGCGCGGAGGGTCGGCGGAGCAGATCCCTTTATCCTCCCTGATGCCAAGGAGTTGCCTGTTGGCGTTGTTTACAGGCAGCTCGGTGCTCGAGAAGAGGCAACAGAGATCGACTGCCACGACCGTGAAATGCCATGGACGGCATTTCCCGAGCCCTCAGGGATGAGTTTATGGCGTGTCGTGGGAGGCGGCTGTGTTGCCTCTGAGCTCGGGTTTAAAAATGATCAGATCTTTATTCAAATTGGTATCACTCCGGCGAAGGCCGGAGTCCATGGCCGTTGCACCCTTGTTTGCGAAAAGATGCCCGCTCGAAATCCAGCATATGATAAAGCCCCGACAGAGCCTGTACTCTGCCGGGGCTTAACTTACAGCTTATGGCTGACAGCTTTCTGTGATTAATCGCTGTAGAACAGGGTATCTATCGACAGCCCCTGCTGGGTAAGCACTTCTTTCAAACGGCGCAGGGCTTCCACCTGGATCTGCCGTACCCGCTCCCGGGTCAGGCCTATCTCTCTGCCCACATCTTCCAGCGTCGAGGCCTCGTAACCAAGCAGGCCGAAACGTCGGGCCAGCACTTCCCGTTGCTTGGGATTGAGCTCTTCCAGCCAACGCACCAGGCTCAGCCGAATATCGTCATCCTGAATTTCGGTTTCCGGATCCAGATCATTCTCGTCGGTGATCACATCGAGCAATGCCTTGTCGCCATCCCCGCCGATGGGGGTGTCGACCGAGCTGATTTTTTCGTTCAGCTTGAGCATGCGGGACACGTCGGCCACCGGCTTGTCGAGGGCGTCGGCGATCTCTTCGGCGGTGGGTTCATGATCGAGCCGATGGGCCAGCTCGCGGGCGGTACGCAGATAAACGTTGAGTTCCTTGACCACGTGAATGGGCAGGCGAATGGTGCGGGTCTGGTTCATGATGGCACGCTCTATGGTCTGGCGAATCCACCAGGTAGCATAGGTCGAGAAACGGAAACCGCGTTCGGGATCGAATTTTTCGACGGCGCGGATCAGACCGAGGTTACCCTCTTCAATCAAGTCCAGCAGCGCCAGTCCCCGATTGTTGTAACGGCGGGATATCTTGACCACCAGCCGCAAGTTGGACTCGATCATCCGTTTACGGGCAATCAAATCACCTCGCAGGGCGCGGCGGGAATAGAGCACTTCCTCCTCTGCCGTCAGCAGGGGGGAAAAGCCAATTTCTCCCAGGTAAAGCTGGGTCACGTCCAGCGTGCGGGCGTTGGGTACATTGAGGACTTCTTCTTCCTGAATACTGTCCTTTTCATCGCTACCGGTCATGACATCCTGTTCAGTACCGGTATTCAAACCCACCTCATCGTGATGGGTGTTTTTTTTGCTCTGGCTCATGGCAGTTCTCCCTCAATCCGGGTACTACCTGTTTCCCGGAATCTATCGCTTTGGCAGATATTTCATCGGGTTAACCGAAGATCCCTGATACCGGATTTCGAAATGCAAGCGCACATCGGTGGTATCACTACTGCCCATATCCGCTATGTGCTGACCGGCACTCACCGCTTGCTGCTCCTTGACCCGAAGCACCTCATTGTGAGCGTAGGCAGACAAGTAATCATCGTTGTGTTTGATGATGATCAGATTGCCGTAACCACGTAGCGCATTCCCTGCGTAAACAACCTTGCCAGCGGCGGCCGACTTGATGGCCTGGCCCCTGCTTCCCCTGATATCAATGCCTTTATTACCGGTTTCGGCCAGCGAAAACCCGGTAATCACCGGACCTGCGGTTGGCCATTGCCAGCGAATGGTGGCATTGACAGCGGCGTTTTTTTGTACTCGTGAACCAGCGTATGCTTTTCCCGAAGCGGGCGCAAGTGGCTTGAGTGCTTTTGCCCGAGTGCTCTTACCAGCGGCTGCCGACGGTTTGGATCCGGCCTTGCCCGAGGCGGGCCGAGGGGTTGTTTTGGTTGTCCGCTGGCGGTTATCGGCCGTAGAAGGAGCGCCGCGCAATGCCAGAGTCTGACCCACATAGATGCGATAAGGTGGTTTAAGGCCGTTGAGGGTAGCCAGGTCGGCCACCCCGTGGCCGGTACGGCGCGCTATGGTATTGAGGGTGTCACCCCGGCGAACCCGATACCGGGCACGCGCGGCACCGGGTACATCCAGCCGCAGGGTCTGACCGGGATAAATGGCGTAAGGGGGCGGAATACGATTATGTCGTGCCAGGGTAGGCACATCGGTACCGGCCTGCCAGGCGATGGAATACAGGGTATCGCCCTTGACCACCACATAATGGCGGCCATTCGCCTTGATTTGGCCACGGGCATGCACCCCTACCACCGGCGCCGGACGAGAGGAAGAGCAGGCCGTCAACAGGGTGATCAACAGCAGGTTGAAACACGCCAGTCTGAATGTGCCGCTCCGCCGTTGCATCAGTTTCTCAGTAACAGGTAGGCCACCACCGCCGCCGCCAGACACAGCCAACCGAGGATGTCGATATACTGAATCAGCTTGCGCTCCATTCTGACGCCGCCCCACACCATGAGGCCCGAGACCAGAAAAAAGCGCAGACCCCGCCCGACCAGCGAGATCAGCAGAAAGGGCAGAAAAGCCATCTGCAGCAGGCCGGCCGTGACCGTAAAGACCTTGTAGGGAATGGGGGTGAAACTGGCGATGAAGATGACCCAGACACCCCATTCATCGAACCACTGCTGGGCGATGGCCATCTTGCCCTCATACCCCATGGTGGCGATAAAGGGCTGCACCACCGGCTCCCATAACGCATAGCCCAGCAGGTAACCAAACGCGGCACCCAGCACCGAGAAAAAAGTGGCGAGCGCGGCATAGTGCCAGGCCCGTTCCGGTTTCGACAACGCCATGGGCGCCAGCATCACGTCTACCGGCACCGGCCAGAAGATGGACTCGACAAAGCTGTTCAAAGACAAATAAACCGGCGCATGCCGGTGCACCGCCCACATCATGACCTGCCGATACAACCGAGAAAAAATCTTCACTCAAGATCACCCTTCACCAAAGGTACAAAACGCACCGATTCCAGCTCGGTACGAGAAAATTGATCACCACTGCGTTGATACAACCACAGCGATTGCTGGCTCTGCCCCACCGGTATTACCATGCGCCCGCCATCGGCCAGCTGCGACAACAGCGCCTGGGGCGTTTCCTGCGCCGCCGCCGTCACCATGATGGCATCGAAGGGGGCCTTGCTGGACCAGCCCAGCCAACCATCGCCATGCTTGGTCGACACATTGTGCAAATCCAGCCGCTGCAACCGACGCCGGGCCTGATATTGCAGCGACTTGATCCGCTCAACGGTAAAGACCTGCTCTACCAGTTGCGCCAGTACCGCGGTCTGAAAGCCCGAGCCGGTGCCCACTTCCAGCACCCGCTTCGGCTGCTGGGCCAGCACCACTTCCGTCATCCGCGCGACGATATAGGGCTGCGATATGGTCTGGCCACAACCGATAGGCAAGGCACTGTTTTCCCAGGCCTTGTGGGCCATGGCTTCATCGACAAACTGGGTTCTTGGCAGGCCGGCGATGGCCTGCAGTACCCGTTCGTCACTGATTCCCTGCTGTTGCAGCAAACGATAGAGTTGCTGTCCCGCTAACGTGAGCACCTGTCACTCCACTTCTTTAATCCAGCTGGTCAGCGCCGCCATTTGCGCATAGGCCGTCATATCGATGGTTAACGGCGTGATGGAGACATAGCCCCGTTCCACCGCGTCGAAGTCGGTGCCTTCACCCGCATCCTGAATGGCGCCGGGGGGGCCTATCCAGTAAATGGGGCGACCACGGGGGTCGTACTCCTTGAGCACGGCATCGCAGCGGTGACGGTTACCCAAACGAGTCACCTTGATACCCTGAATCTCCTCCAGGGGCAAGTCGGGTACATTGACGTTCAGGATCTGGTTGGACGCCAGCGGCGCCCGCAGCAGCCCCTGCACCAGCAGGCAGGCATAATGGGCGGCGGTCTCGAAGTAGCGATCGCCGCACAGCGATATTGCCACCGAGGGCAAGCCCAGGTGGCGGCCTTCGGTGGCCGCCGCCACAGTGCCGGAGTAGATGACGTCGTCACCCAGGTTGGCACCGTGATTGATGCCGGCCACCACCATGTCCGGATCCGGGTCCAGCAGGCCGTTCACCGCCCAGTGTACGCAATCGGTGGGCGTACCCTTGACCGAATAAAAGCCGCTGTCATCCAGCTTGTCGGCCCGCAGCGGCACTTCCAGCGTCAGCGAGTGACTGGCTCCGCTGCGGTTACGGTCGGGCGCCACCGTGACCACCTCGGCAAATTCCGCCAGCACCCGGCTCAGAGTACGAATGCCTAAGGCATTCACACCATCATCATTACTCACCAGTATCTTCATCGGTTCCATTATCCTTGATCAATTCCCGCACCAGGCTGGTGGCGTAGCTTCCTGCCGGTAACCAGAACGACAGCGTCAGGCTGTCGCCTTCTCTGTGCCAACTCATCTGCTCGGGCTTGAGCAGCAAGGGCCGCCGTTCCTGTTTGAGGCCGTTGGCTTCCAGCCCAGCACACAGATCTTGCTGCCCTTCAATCGCCGCCTGTTCCAGCTCGCCGGGTTTGCCGCTGCTCGCCAGCCGGCCCCGGCCCCACAGCGGGGCACTCAGGCGTACATCGCCTTCGTCAAAACGGGCCTGCATGGCGTCGTCCAGTGGATTGTCTTCGCCCAGAGTAAAGAAAGACTGGCTACCCGCCAGCATCACACAGTCGCCGTCCTGCAGTTGTTCACCGAGGCCGGCGGCCAGTCGATGACTGACCGCCAGGTTGAACAGGTAGCTGCGGGCAGAAGACAGGTAAAGGGAACGCTTGTTGCGGTCTTTAAACCGGCGACCGTTGAACATGGCTCTGGCCTGATCCAGGTTACCGAACTCCCGGCCAAAACGCTGGTCGCCGTAATAATTGGGCACGCCGCGTTCGGCAATGGCCGTCAGGCGGGACTCCAGATCGCCCTGCCCTTCCAGCTCGGTGATCCTGAGCTCGAACCAGTTGCCCTTGAGAGCACCGGTTTTCAGCTTCTTGTTATGGCGGGCGATGGCCAGAATTTGCACGTCGTCGTTTTCAAGACTGGAAAAGTCCGGCATCTCCTTGCCCGGCAGATGTACCCCAAACCACTGTTCGGTCACTGCATGTCGGTCCTTGAGCCCGGCCCAGGTGACCTCACGCTGGGTCACACCGGCCAGCCGTGCCAGCTCGCGCGCCACCCACTGGGTATTCTGACCGCGCTTGCGAATATGCAGCAGTATATGCTCGCCTTCGCCACCGGGGCCAAAGCCCAGATCTTCGCGTACGATAAAATCTTCCGGTGCCGCCTTCAGGCGGCCACGGTATTCGGGTTGTCCGTGCAGATAGTGCCAGTTGTTCATGCTGTTACCAGTAGCACCACGGCTTCTGCCGCTATGCCTTCTTTGCGGCCCACAAAACCGAGCTGTTCGGTGGTGGTGGCCTTGACGTTGATAAGGGAGGGATCGGCCTGCAGATCGGCGGCGATATTGGCCACCATGTCCCCGATGAAAGGCGCCAGTTTGGGCGCCTGGGCCAGCACGGTAATGTCCGCGTTGCCCAGTGTAAAACCGGCCTGACCGACCCGCTCGAACACGTCGCGCAGCAGGATTCGGCTGTCGATACCGGCATAGGCCGCATCGGTATCCGGAAAGTGGCGACCGATATCGCCGGCGCCGATGGCGCCGAGCAGGGCATCGCTCAGTGCGTGCAGCACCACGTCACCGTCGGAATGGGCCTGCAGCCCCTGGGCGTAAGGCACCGCCACCCCGGCCAGGATACAGGGCCCCTGACCGCCAAATTTGTGCACGTCAAAACCGTGCCCGATTCGCATCATAGTTTGCTCTCGTTCATCTGCTGCAGAAAAAAGCCCGCCAGGCCAAGGTCTTCCGGGCGGGTTATCTTGATATTGTCGGCGCGCCCTTCCACCAGCCGGGGATGAAAACCGGCCCACTCCATGGCCGAGGCCTCGTCGGTGATGGCGCAACCGGCGACCAGGGCATCATTCAGGGCCTGCCGAAGGGGGGCGGTAGCAAAGCATTGCGGTGTCAGGGCGTGCCAGAGTTCGTCGCGAGGCACGCTGCTGCTGATGGCGCCCTGACCATCACCCCGCTTCATGGTGTCACGCACCCGGCTGGCCAGCAGGGCGCCCTGGGGTTGCCGGCCCGCCGCCAGTACGGCATCGAGATCGGCTCGGTGCAGACAGGGCCGCGCCGCATCGTGCACCAGCACCCAGTCGGTTTCTACATGAGCCAGCGCATTAAGCACCGAATCGGCCCGCTCGCGCCCGCCATTCACTCGCAATATCCGCGGCTCACGGGCAATGGCCAGCCGTTCAAACCAGGGGTCCTGCTCGGCAGTGGCCACGATAATGCGACCGATGGCCGGATGATTCAGCAGCCGAGCCAGAGTCTGTTCCAGCACGGTGCAGCCAGCCAACGGCAGGTACTGTTTCGGTATCTCGGCCGCCATACGGCTGCCGATCCCGGCCGCGGGTACCACGGCGGTAAAAGACTGATCGGGTATCATGGTGATGATGGCTCTTCCGCCAGCAACAGGCGGTAAAAGGTTTCTCCGGGCTTGATCATGCCCAAGTCGTTGCGTGCCAGCTCTTCCACCGCCGCCAGACCCTTGTTGAGATCTTCGATCTCCCGGTATAGCAAGGCGTTACGGGCAACCAATTGTTCGTTATCGGTCATCTGGCGGGTAACGTTAGCCTGGGCTTCGTTATATTCGGCCAGACCGTTTTTCCCCCACCACAGGTGGTATTGCAGGGTGCCTAACAGGGCGAGCAGTATCAGCGTCAGGGTGCGCATCAATCCTCCAAAAGTAGCGCGCTAGTTTCCCATATTCGGGAGCCGAACAAAAGAAACCCCGCACGGGGCGGGGTCAGACCACGACGAGAACATTCGTCGACCAAAGTAATACCAAACTAAATAAAAATATGATCTAGGTTAAACTGGATACTCGAGGAAACAGAGCCACCTCCCACGACACGCCATTTAGCCTTGCCACTCGCTGTTTCAGCCTACTGCGAACATTCACTGGATATTCGGTCAGGCTGAAACAACTCGTTACGGCGAGCAAGCTCGCCCCATGGGGGCTCGGGAAATGCCGTCTGACCGCCAGGGAAGGCGGGAATGCCGGAACGGCAGGAGCATTTTCCGGCCATGGCATTTCACGGTCGTGGGAGGCGATCTCTGCTGCCTCTTCTCGAGCATCGAGTTGTCTGTAGACGGCGCTAACAGGCAACGCCGGTGCATCAAGGAGGACAAAGGGATCTGTTCAGCCGACCATCCGCGCCACGGATGGCGCGGCTGAGCCTCCAGGGAGGGATTCACGGCGAGTCGGAGGAACGGGCCCTTTGTTCGACTTTTATACAAAAATGAAATAGATCATTTGTTTAGTGGGATTGGTATAACCTGCTGAGGCTTCGCATTGCGCACCACACCAACAATGAACAAAAAGCCCCGCTCAAGGCGGGGCTTTGTTCATTTCAGGGAAGGCATTAAGCCTGGCCTTTCACCTCGGACAGACCGCGGTACGGGGCCTTGCCTTCCAGCTCTTCCTCGATGCGGATCAGCTGGTTGTACTTGGCAACCCGATCGGAACGGCTCATGGAGCCGGTCTTGATCTGGCCGGCGCAGGTGCCCACCGCCAGATCGGCGATGGTGGCATCTTCGGTTTCACCGGAACGGTGGGAAATCACCGCGGTGTAACCGGCGTCCTTGGCCATCTTGATGGCATTCAGGGTCTCGGTCAGGGAGCCAATCTGGTTGAACTTGATCAGAATGGAGTTGGCGATGCCCTTGTCGATCCCTTCTTTCAGGATCTTGGTGTTGGTGACGAACAGATCGTCACCCACCAGCTGGATCTTGTCGCCCAGTACCTTGGTCTGGTAAGCGAAACCATCCCAGTCAGACTCATCCAGACCGTCTTCGATGGACACGATCGGATACTGCTTGGTCAGCTCTTCCAGATAATGGGTAAACTCCTGAGAAGTGAAGATCTTGCCTTCGCCTTTCAGGTTGTAGTTACCCGCTTCCTTGTCGAAGAACTCGGAGGCCGCACAGTCCATGGCCAGGGTCACGTCTTTACCCAGCACGTAACCGGCCTGCTCTACCGCTTCCTTGATCGCGGCCAGGGCGGCAGCGTTGGACTCCAGATCCGGCGCGAAGCCACCTTCGTCGCCCACCGCGGTGCTCAGACCCTTGGCCTTCAGTACCTTGGCCAGGTTGTGGAACACCTCGGCACCGATGCGCAGCGCTTCCTTGATGTTCTTGGCGCCGACCGGCTGAATCATGAACTCCTGAATGTCGACGTTGTTGTCGGCATGCTCACCACCGTTGATGATGTTCATCATCGGCAGCGGCATGGAGTACTGACCGGGGGTACCGTTCAGTTCGGCAATCCAGGCGTACAGCGGCAAGCCCTTGGCGGCGGCAGCGGCCTTGGCAGCGGCCAGAGACACGGCCAGGATGGCGTTGGCACCCAGGGTGGCCTTGTTATCGGTACCGTCCAGGTCGATCATGATCTGGTCAATCTCGGCCTGTTGGGTTGCATCCTTGCCAATCAGAGCGGCAGCAATCTGGTCGTTGATGTTGGCAACGGCAACTTGTACGCCTTTACCCAAAAAGCGGGACTTGTCGCCGTCACGCAGTTCCAGCGCCTCGCGGGAACCGGTAGAAGCACCGGACGGCGCCGCAGCGCGGCCCATGACGCCACCTTCCAGGTATACGTCGGCTTCTACGGTAGGGTTGCCACGAGAGTCGATGATTTCACGACCGATCACTTTAACGATCTTAGCCATTCTCTAACTTCCTCTTTGTTGAAGGTAAAAATAGTTGAAAGGTAAAAACGAAATAAAGCACTAAAAAAGACGGCTGAGTCGTTGGCTCAGCCGTTATATCAGATTATTCCAGCTCGCCCTGCTGGTATTGCCCCGCCGCCTTCACGAAACCGGCAAACAGGCCATGACCATCACGGGGAGTAGAGGTAAATTCCGGGTGGAACTGCGCCGCCACAAACCAGGGATGATCCGGGTTTTCGATAATTTCGACCAGCTTCTTGTCGGCAGAGCGACCGGTCACCTTCAGGCCGGCGGCTTCAATCTTCGGCAGCAGACGATTGTTCACTTCATAACGGTGGCGATGACGCTCGTAGATGGTGTCGGAACCGTACAGATCGTGAACCTTGGAGCCCGGCTCCAGGTGGCACAGCTGGGCCCCCAGACGCATGGTGCCGCCCAGATCGGACAGCTCGTCACGCACTTCGACATTGCCTTCTTCATCGATCCATTCGGTGATAAGACCCACCACCGGATAAGGGCTCTGCTTGTCGAACTCGGACGAATGAGCACCTTCCAGACCGGCTACGTTGCGGGCGTATTCGATCAACGCGACCTGCATGCCTAAGCAGATGCCCAGGTAAGGTACGCGATGTTCACGCGCATAACGGGCGGCCATAATCTTGCCTTCTACACCGCGTTCGCCGAAGCCACCGGGCACCAGAATGGCATCCAGACCTTCGAGCAGACCCAGACCCTTGCTTTCCAGATCCTGAGAGTCGATGTACTTGATGTTGACGGTCAACCGGTTTTTCAGGCCACCGTGCTTGAGCGCCTCGTTCACCGACTTGTAGGCATCGGGCAGCTCGATATATTTGCCGACCATGCCAATGGTTACTTCGCCCATGGGGTTGGCTTCTTCGTAGATCACCTGCTCCCATTCGGACAGATCCGAGGGCGGGCACTCCAGACCGAAACGCTTGACTACCAGCTCGTCCAGACCCTGAGAGCGCAGCAGCGCCGGGATCTTGTAGATGGAGTCCACGTCTTTCAGCGAGATAACGGCCTTTTCGGACACGTTACAGAACAGCGCTATCTTGCTCCGCTCATTGGCGGGAATGGCGCGATCGCTGCGGCAAATCAGAATATCGGGCTGAATGCCGATAGACAGCAGCTCTTTCACCGAGTGCTGGGTCGGCTTGGTTTTCACCTCACCGGCCGCCGCCATGTAGGGCACCAGGGTCAGGTGCATGAACAGGGTATTTTCCCGGCCCACCACCACCGCCAGCTGGCGCAACGCTTCGAGGAACGGCAGGGATTCGATATCACCCACGGTACCGCCGACTTCCACAATAGCTACCTGATGCCCTTCGGCACCGGCAATCACTCTGTCCTTGATGGCATTGGTGATATGCGGGATCACCTGAATGGTTGCCCCCAGGTAGTCGCCACGTCGTTCCTTGCGCAGCACGTCCGCGTAAACGCGGCCGGAGGTGAAGTTATTGCGGCGAGTCATCTTGGTACGAATGAAACGCTCGTAATGGCCAAGATCCAGGTCGGTTTCAGCACCGTCATCCGTCACGAAGACTTCACCGTGCTGGGTCGGGCTCATGGTTCCCGGATCCACGTTGATGTAAGGATCCAGCTTCATAATGGTCACATTAAGACCACGAGCCTCGAGGATGGCCGCCAGGGAGCCGGCAGCAATGCCTTTACCCAGAGAGGAAACAACCCCACCAGTAACAAAAATATATTTAGTCGTCATGCAGAACCTGAAGAAAGCTAGGGAACGAATGAAATGTGGAATTCAAGACGGGGTAAAAGTATACGCAAGATGGTCGATAACGACAATGAAACAATGTGCGGGTACCGGCGGTAGGGCGATTATTCTGTGCCATATTTCCCCTTGTTCTCATGTGAGCGTCCATTCGAACCGGCTGCCGGCGGCAGACTGGAGGCCACTATAGCCGCTTTAGTTGTTTTATTACAACAGAGCGCAGCTTGAATCCTGATGTTAGTGTGCCTCCTTCATGCTCTCGGTTGATATTGCAGGGAAAAACGCCAGAATGGTCACCGTTCATTCGCCCTCGACCGGGATTCAGGCCGGTGAGGGCGTTTTCGGCAACATCCGCAATAAGGACATGAGATGAGCTTTACTTTCAATGACTTGAAACAAGACAACCAGGCGCCTTGGCGGGCTTATATAGAACATGATTTTGTGTGCCAGCTCGGTGACGGCACCCTGGAACCCAGGGCATTTCGCCATTATCTGAAGCAGGATTATCTGTTCTTGATCCAGTTTGGTCGCGCCTTCGCTCTGGCGGCTTATAAAAGCCCGACCCTGGCCGACTTGCGCCATGCCAAGGCCGGTCTCGATGCCATTATCGATCTGGAACTGGGTCTGCACATCGATTATTGCAAGCAATGGGACATTAGCGAGCAAGACCTGGCCGAATTGCCCGAAGCCAGAGCCACGCTGGCCTACACCCGCTATGTACTGGACACCGGCAACAGGGGTGACTTGCTGGATATGCATGTGGCCCTGGCGCCTTGCCTGGTGGGCTATGCAGAAGTGGCACGCTGGTTGATTTCAAAGCCGTCTACGGTACGCGGCGACAATAATCCCTATGAAGCCTGGCTGGCCATGTATGAAAGCGCCGAGTTTCAGGCGGCAGCCCAGGCAGAAGTGGCCTGGCTAAATGAACGACTGGCGGAGGTGTCTCCCACCCGCTTCAAACAGCTGAGCCGCATCTTCAACGACGCCACCCGACTGGAAATCGATTTCTGGGACATGGGGTTGAATCAGCAGATGTAATTGTTCATGAGGAGTGAGTCGTTAAATGTGAGGGGGAAAACAAGCACACCCGGCTGCAGATTCTGGGGGTGTTGGGTCGATTTCAATCGAGCGTCCCTGAGCGGCATTGTTTCCTAAATCAGGAAACTATCTGCTTCTCCCGTGATCCGATCTCCTGACGAACGGACTCGGGAGCAGCACTATGGGCACGACACAACATCAGTAGCTGGCGGCAGTACAATCGAGCCTTGATTAATCGCGGCTCACTCACCTGCCAGGTCGATGAACAGACCATCGAACAATGGCATTGCCATGAGCACCATGGCCGCCGGGATCGCGGTTTCCAATACAGCGATAGTGCCATTCAAACAGCGCTGATGCTCAAATCCTTCTTCGGTTTGCCGTTGCAGGCATTGGAAGGGGTCATCAACTCCATTTTTCAGCTAATGGATGTGCCGTTAACCTCGTCGGGATACAGCTGCATCTACAAGTGAGCCAAGACCGTAGACAGGGCTGCCTCGGCTCTGATTTGATCAACAATGCCGGTTATTAGGGCTCAGATTAACCATCTACTTTTTCAAACTGATACATTAAGTAGATAAATTCTCAGCTAAAAAATCAATCAATATCCTTACTCTCCGGGGTAAATTGCGACTGAGCGGGTAGAGTGCCGATATAGAGGTCGGTTGTTGATAGTAATTGGTGAGCAATAACTGTAAAGAGCCTTCTTCAACATGTTTCTTGAACAAAAAACTGGGACCAAAACCGATACCTAGGCCCTTTAGCATTCCATCGATAACTAACTTTCCGTCATTACTAGTTAGATTGCCTTTCACTTTCACCGTGATTAATTCACCACTAAGCGTTCGAAAAGGCCAACCATGGTTGGATCTTGAAGCAGCATAGATCAGGCAGTTGTGTTGAGTCAGATCAGCTGGTTGAGTTGGCTCTCCCCTCTTTTCTATATACTCAGGAGATGCTGCCACCTGGAAAGTACAGTCTGCCAACCGGCGGGACATCAGACTGGAATCTTCCAGTTGTCCAACCCGCAGGGCGATATCGATGCCTTCTTCTACCAGATCCTCAACCCGTCCACTGGCAATAACATTCAGGTCGATATCTGGATATTGATGTTGAAACTGAATCAATAGCTGACTGACGCCCGAAATGATGAGACTTTGAGGGACCGTTATGCGGATCTTGCCCCGTGGTGCGCTTTGGCTGTCCATTATTTCGGCACAGGCATTCTCCGCCTCTGCCATGATAAATTTACAGTGGTTGTAGAATTGAGAACCTTCCTCAGAAAGACTTAGCTTACGCGTTGTGCGGTACAGTAAGCGAGCGCCCAAGTCTCGCTCCAACATAGATACCTGTTTACTGACAAACGATTTGGAAAGTCCCAGTCGCTCTGCTGCTGCTGTAAAACTGCCTGCTTCCACAACTGCTGAAAAAGTTTCCATCAACGTTAAAGTATTCAAATTACCACCTGTCAGAAAACAATAAGTTCACTCATAGACTATATATCAAACCACAAGAATACAATAAGCTTGATTCATATGGTTTTCACCAAGCTTTAGGTGCTAAGTAATGAGGTATAACAGGTGTGGTGCTGTCGTAACTCCCGCACGTCCTCTCTTGTCATTCCCGCGAAGGCGGGAATCCAGAGCTTGTAACGCAGAACGGTCAGACTGCGAGTCGCCTGCAAAGCACTGGCTCCCGCCTTCGCGAAGGTGACGATAAAGGAAAACCAGCCCCAGTATCCACATCAGTTATGGACATTACTTAAAAAAATATTATGGAGATGACTTATGAATACAGTGTGCGTTGACGAGCAGAGCTATGGAAAATTAGCGAAATGGCTTCATTGGGGGATGGCGCTGATGTTAATAGTACTAATCTCAGTCGGTACTTATATGACAGGGCTGGATAAATCAGATCCCAGTCGTTTGCAGATTATGGGGGTGCATAAATCTTTTGGTGTAATTTTTATGCAACTGGTCATTCTTCGTTTGATTTGGAGCCGTATCAACCGTTCACCATCGTTGCCGGCCGTACTAGCTGGTTGGGAACGAGGACTATCACGTATCGTCACAGCTTCACTTTATTTATTAATGTTAGCGATTCCCTTTAGCGGGTTTGCCATGACGAACTTTGCGGGCTTTCCCGTCAGCTTATTCGGCTTGATCGAGATGCCGCAGCTGTTTGATAAAAATATAGAAATGGCAGGCTGGGCTAAACAAGCTCATTGGATTTTAGTCTACACTTTGGTGGCAGCGATCTTCATGCATATTGCAGGGGCACTTAAACACCGTTTCCTGGATGCACCTGAAGCCGATGTTCTTCCCCGAATGCTTCCATTAAAGCCACGCGTCTAGGTATTTCAGAAAGCTATTCTTGATAACTTTTTTATAAACTTGAGGTTAACGTGATGTCTTTATTAACGCTTTATCATCATCCACTTTCGGTCTGTTCAATGAAAGTTCGCCTTGCACTAGAGGAGAAAGGTTTAGATTGGTCTTCCCGTATTGTCGACATTGTACGAGAGCAAGAACAGCTTGAGCCATGGTATATAAAATTAAACCCCAATGGTGTTATCCCTACGCTGGAGATCAGCAACGGCACAACGGAAGTCGTCACTAATTCGGCCAGTATCATTCGGTTTATCGCGACATTACCTGAAGGTAATTCTCTGTCACCAACCGATAAGAATGATGTCCAGTTAATGGATAAACTAATTGACCTAGCTGATGAGATTGACCTTCAGATTCTCAGTTATGCACGTCACCCCTCCATGGAAAAGTCTGAGAAAATCCTGGATACCCGCATCAATAAATCGTTGTTACTCGCCGAACAGCATCCCGAGCTTAGGAATAACTATCTTGCTTGTGCTGCCAGATCGGAGAAAAACAAAACGTTCAGGGTAGACGAAAAACATATCAAGGACATTGAGCAAAAGGCTGTTGAGTCCCTTTCTTTTGCTGAAAAAAAATTGAACGGTAACATATTCCTACTGGGCGATAGGTATTCACTGGCTGACGTCATATGGACAGTGGTGCTATCAAGACTTGATTTACTTGGCTATACCGACTGGGTTGACGGTAATCGTTTCCCGTTACTAGGAAGTTATTACCAACGCGCCCAAGACCGTAAAAGTTTCACCCTCGCCCAGATTCAAAATGAGTGGTGGGATAAATAATTTCTAATATCCGATATCCTGACAAACGGACTCGGGAGCAGAGCGATCACGACACAACATCAGTAACTGATCCGGCAAGGCAGCAAAGCGACGCTCCCCCCCGAAAGAATGCCGACCAACGAGGCCGTTACTACACTCAAATCGGGGCATTTGGCCGACTGGAAAACCACGTCTGGTTACTATCATTGGTCGCTGCTGGAAACGGCGATGTCCCGATATAAACAGTTGGTGAACCCCAGGTTCAGCTGCGTAACTACAACGGCCAGGTCGGTGAAATACTGGCCGGAGTCAAGATCATAAACAATGTCATAAGACTTGGCATGCCTGTTCGTCAGCCGGTCAGTTAAGGACGGAAAGCTGCCTAGAGACAGACGGCCTCGGCTCTGGTTTGATCAACAACGCCTCTATGATCGAATACATTCGCCCCTAAAAAAGACGATTATCTGTCTTCTTCACCTCACTCCTCACAACAACTTATTCAGCTCGGGTAATACTTCGAACAAATCGGCGACCAGGCCGTAGTCGGCCACCTCGAAGATGGGCGCCTCGCCGTCCTTGTTGATGGCGACGATGATTTTGGAGTCTTTCATTCCCGCCAGATGTTGTATGGCGCCGGACAGGCCCACCGCGATATAGAGCTCGGGCGCCACTATCTTGCCGGTTTGCCCTACCTGCATGTCGTTGGCGGCAAAACCCGCATCTACCGCCGCACGGGTGGATCCCACCGCCCCGTTCAGTTTGTCGGCCAGTTGTTCCAGCAAGGCAAAACTCTCTTTCGAGCCCATTCCCCGACCGCCGGAGATCACCACCCGTGCCGCCGTCAGCTCGGGCCGTTCGCTGACCGCCAGCTCCTCGCCGACAAAGCGGCTACCTTCAGGGCCGGCAACCGGCGCCAGCACCTCAATTTCCGCCTGTTCATCGCCGGAAGCCATGGCGTCAAAAGCGGTGGTGCGCACGGTCAGCACCTTGACTGGATCCAGCGACTGCACAGTGGCGATGGCATTGCCCGCATAGATGGGCCGCCGGAAAATGTCATCGGCTTCGATGGCAATCACATCCGACACCATGCCCACATCCAGCAACGCCGCCACCCGGGGCAACAGATTCTTGCCCTGAGTGGTGGCCGCCGCCACCAGATGACTGTAACCATCGGCCTGCGACACCACCAGGGCGGCGCAGGGCTCGGCCAGCTGATGTTCATAACGGGCATCATCTGCCAGCCATATCTTGCCGACGCCAAGCCCGCGAGCGGCCTCGGCCACCGCCCGGCAACCATGCCCCATCACCAGCAGATCAACCTCGCCCCCCAGTCGGGCGGCGGCAGTCAGGGCATGTAAACTGGCCGGCTTGAGTTCAAGGTTGTCGTGTTCCGCTATCACCAGAGTCGCCATCAGATCACCTTTGCGTCGTTTTTCAGTTTATCCACCAGCTCGGCCACATCCGCCACCCTGATGCCCGCCTTGCGCACCGGGGGCGCCGTTACCTTCAGCAGTTGGCTGTGCGCCCGGCTTTCCACGCCCAGCTCTTCGAAGCCGAGGCTGTCCAGCGGTTTCTGTTTCGCCTTCATGATATTGGGCAGCGACGCATAGCGCGGTTCGTTCAGCCGCAGATCCGTGGTCACCACCGCCGGCAGCGTCAGCGCCAGGGTCTGCAGGCCGCCGTCGACTTCCCGGGTGACCTGCAGTTCGTCGCCCTGTCGCTCGATGCGGGAAGCGAAGGTTCCCTGCGGCCAGCCGGTGAGTGCGGCCAGCATCTGCCCGACCTGATTGTTGTCGGTGTCGATGGACTGCTTGCCAAGCAGCACCAGGTCGGGCTGTTCTCGCTCGACCAGTTTTGCCAGCAGCCTGGCCACCGTGAGCGGTTCAACCACGCCGTCGGCAAGCACCAGCAGCGCCCGATCGGCGCCCAGCGCCAGCGCCATGCGCAGTTGCTCCTGTGCCGCCTGCGGCCCGATGGACACGGCAACGATTTCCGATACCCAGCCCGCTTCCTTCATGCGTACCGCTTCTTCCAGCGCAATCTCGCAGAAGGGGTTGGCCGCCATCTTCACATTGTTCAGATCCACGTTACTTTCATCATTCAGTACTCTGACCCTGACGTGGTAATCGATAACCCGCTTGATTGAAACCAGCACCTTCATCCTTGCCTCCGCAGGTGTTCGGACGTGACTTAATACTATGCCATCCCCCCGAATCCTGCCGATTTAGCCGTTTGTTAAATACCACAACCAATACAATACTTTAGCCATTAGCCCGAAAGGATGGAGCCGGATGATGCAACGGGAATCGATGGAGTTTGACGTGGTGATAGTGGGAGCCGGTCCTGCCGGCCTGGCCGCCGCCTGCCGACTGATGCAGCAGGCCGCCGCTGCCGGCCTGACGCTCAGTGTCTGCGTGGTGGAAAAAGGCGCCGAGGTAGGCGCGCATATTCTGTCCGGTGCCCTGCTCGAGCCTCGCGCCCTGGACGAGCTGTTTCCCGACTGGCGCCAGCGGGGAGCCCCGGTCACCACCGCCGTCAGTGAAGAACGGCTTTATATGCTGACCAGCGAACAGGGCGGTATCGAGCTGCCCCCTGCACTGCTACCGACACCGCTGCACAATAACGGCAACTACATCATCAGCCTGGGTAATCTGTGCCGCTGGCTGGCGGCACAGGCCGAACAGCTGGGGGTGGCCATTTTTCCCGGCTTTGCCGCCCGGTCACCGCTCTACGACGATCAGGGTGCCGTGTGCGGTATTCTGACCGGCGACATGGGGCTGGCGGCCGATGGTAGCCCCAAGCCCGGTCACGTACCGGGCATGGAATTGCGTGCCCGATACACCCTGTTCGCCGAGGGCTGTCGGGGCCATATCGGCAAGGAGCTGATCGCCCGCTTCGGGCTCGATCAAGGTCGGGATCCTCAGCATTATGCGCTGGGCATCAAGGAATTATGGCGAGCGGCGTCGCATCGTCATCAGCCGGGGCTGGTACTGCACGGCACCGGCTGGCCACTGGCAGAAGCGCAAGGCGGTTTTTTTCTGTATCACGGCGATGAGGGGCTGCTCACCGTGGGCCTGATTGTGGATCTCGACTACAGCAATCCTTATCTCGATCCTTTCGAAGAATTTCAGCGGTTAAAACAGCACCCCTTGCTGGCACACCATCTCTTTGAAGGCAAGCGACTGGCGTTTGGTGCCCGTACCCTTGCCAAGGGCGGTTTGAACTCGCTGCCGCAGATGACCATGCCCGGCGCCCTGTTACTGGGCTGCAACGCCGGCACTCTGAACGGCGCCAAGCTCAAGGGCATTCATACCGCCATGAAGTCGGGCATGCTGGCCGCCGATACCCTGGTACAGTCTTTGGCCGGGGGAGATGCCGGCGCACGCAGACTCACCGACTTCGATGCGATCTTCAAGGACAGCTGGCTGCATCGGGAACTGTATCAGAGCAGAAATTTCATTCCCGCACTGCACAAGTTCGGTCCCTGGCTGGGAGGCGCCTTCAATTACCTGAATCACAACTGGCTGGGAGGCAGGCTGCCATTGACCCTGCACGACCGCACACCCGATCACGCCACCCTGTTTCCCGCCGCCGAGTGCCGTAAAATCCATTACCCCCGGCCAGACGGCCAGTTGTCGTTCAACCGGTTATCATCGGTGTATCTGGCCAATACCGGCCACATTGAGGATCAGCCCTGTCATCTGCAACTCGGGGATCCCGAGTTGCCAATACGCGACAACCTGCCCCGCTTCGATGAACCGGCCCAGCGTTATTGCCCCGCCGGTGTTTACGAAATTATTGATACGGACGGTTCACCCCGCTTTCAGATCAATGCTGCCAACTGTGTGCATTGCAAGGCCTGCGACATCAAGGATCCGGCGCAGAATATTCGCTGGACACCGCCGGAAGGCGGCAGCGGGCCCAACTACCCCAATATGTGAACACTAGGGTCTGTTGACCTTTCGAGATGATTTTTGCAGCAGTTTGTGGGGTCTTGATACAAGGCAGCGCTTATGCCATGTAGTCACGCTACATAAATAAGCGATAACGCAGTAGCAAGCCCCCACAAGCGCTGCCCTGCGGGTTCGGCTAAACGCGTTTTTCTCTTTGTTGAGAGGGCATTGCTTAGAATGACTAGGCTACATCCCTCTCGCCGCGATAAAAACGCGTTTAACTCGAACAAAACTTAACCGCGAAAGGTCAACAGACCCTAAACATAAAAAAATCCCCGAAAGCAGTGATTCAAATGACCGAGGAGAATCAATGCATTCAGGGATATGGCAGTGCTTGTTATTATTTTTTATCGTTAGCTCTGTAGTAACGCCGGGCACGTCCGTTCTTGTGTGCGTTGCAAAAACTCTACGCTTCAGCCCTTCGTTAAACAAGCCAGACTTTAGTCCTACAGCCGCAGGCCGCCGTCCATTTCCAGCATGCGACCATGAAAATAATCGTTGTCGATGAGGTACTGCAGGCTGTGCACCAGCTCGTCGACCTCGGCCAACCGGCCCAGAGGAATGTGTTGGGTAATGCGGGCCATCGCCTCCGGTTTCATCTGCGCCGTCATGGCGGTGTCGATCACGCCGGGAGCGATGCCCGCCACCCGAATACCATAACGGCTGAGTTCACCGGCCCAGCACACCACCAGCGCGGCCACCCCGGCCTTGGTGGCCGCATAATTGCTCTGACCCCGGTTACCGGCCCGGGCCACCGACGAGATATTAACGATAAGCCCGCCTTCGTCCCGTCCGGCCATGACTGCCGCCGCTTCCCGCCCGCAGAGAAAGGTGCCGGTCAGATTGACATCCATCACCTGCTGCCACTGCTCCAGGCTCATCTTGCCGGTGAGTTTGCCATCCTCCAGCTTGACCAGCAGGGCATCACGCATCAGGCCCGCGTTATTGACCAGCACCTGCAGCCCACCCAGCTCTCGCACCAGATGGCCAAAGGTTTCCGTTACCTGGGTTTCGTCGGTGATATCACACAGATAAACGCCTACCCGGGCGCCGGTGGCCGCCACCATTTCGCCGCTTTTGGCCAGCGCCGACTCGTCGTTGTCGATCAGCGCCAACGTCGCCCCCTGCCGGGCCAGATGATGCGCCATCGCCTGCCCCAGCCCCCGGCCCCCACCGGTAATCGCAACCACCTTGCCTTTGATATCCATGATTATTTACCTCCCTCTGTCGGCCGAAACAGTCGGAACAGGCTGGAAAAGTCCAGTTCCTCATGGCCTGCCACCTGATGCAGGTTGAACAACGCCCTGGCCGCCGCTCCCATGGGTACCGGCGAGCCGCTGTCTCGACTCAGATCCATGGCCAGATTCAGATCCTTGCACATCAGTTTGACCAGAAAACCGCCCTGATAACCGCGGGATGCGGGCACCTTGTCCATCACGCCCGGCACCGGATTATAAAGCTGTAGCACCCAGTTATTGCCCGAGCTCAGCTTGATGATCTCCGACAGCACGCCGGGATCCAGGCCGTTGTTGATGCCCATGTTCAGCGCCTCGCAGGTGCCTGCCATCTGCACCGCCAGCAGCAGGTTGTTGCAGGCCTTGGCAATCTGGCCCGCGCCGTGCTCCCCCGCATGCAGCACCTGCTTGCCCATCTGCTGCAATACAGGCTTTGCTTTAGCAAACTGCGCTTCGCTGCCACCGACGATAAAGGTAAGGGTACCGGCCTCGGCGCCGGCCACGCCGCCCGAAACCGGGGCGTCAACGAACTCCAGCCCATGGGTCAGGGCCTGAGCCGCCGTGGCCCTGGCGGTGGCCGCGTCTATGGTAGAGCAGTCGATCACCAGGGTGCCCGCGGGCAGATGATCGAACAAGGGGGTCGGACCACTCACGTAGAGTGAGTCCACCTGGGTACCGCTTTGCAGCATGGAGATCACCACTTGTGCCTGCTGCACCGCCTCAACGGCAGAAGTGGCCGGCACGGCTCCCTTCTCGGCGGCACCTTGCACCGCAGCCTGCTGCAGATCGAACACCTGCACTCTGTGCCCGGCCTTGAGCAGGTTCGCCACCATGGGGCTACCCATGTTGCCCAGACCGATAAATGCGATGGTTGCCATCATGCTTACCTCCGTTACAGATCCACCAGTGGGCTCACCGGCCAGGGTGACGCGAACAAATGCGCCAGCAAGGCCTCATCCACCTCATCGAGACGGCTGAAGGTCCAGTCGGGCCGGTTGTCCTTGTCGATGAGCCGGGCTCGCACCCCCTCGGCAAATTCCCGAAACCGGCACAGTTGCACCGACAGCGCCAGTTCGGACCGAAACACCTCGGCCAGCGAACGATGACGACAACGCTGCAACTGCTCGGCAATGATACGAATGGCCAACGGGCTGCCCGCCGCCAGACTCTGCCGGGCGTGTTGATACCAGGCATCTTCCATTTCGGCACCACGTATCGCCGCCACCTTTTCCGCCAGGCTGTCTTTATCCAGCAAGGAACGGATCTGTTGTTGATGGCGCCGCAACGGCGATACCAATTCGGCAAAAACCTCGTGCGATTCGACTTCCAGCTGGCGCAACACCCGGTTCACCGCCGCCTCGGGCCGACTCCAGTCTGCCACCAACCGCAGGGCCGGCAGCAGCTCGCCCCGCTTGCCGGCGGCAATGGCCCTGTTGCCCAGTCCCAGCCAGTGCGCATCCTTCCCATTGATGGCGCACCCGGTCAGGGCAATAAACTCCCCCAGCCCCGGCGGTAAATGATTGAGAAACCAGCTGCCGCCCACATCCGGATACAGGGCTATGGTCACTTCCGGCATCGCCAGCCGGCTGGTCTCGGTCACGATACGATGCGAGCTGGCGCTGAACAGCCCCAGGCCGCCTCCCATCACAATACCGCTGCCCCAGCACAGCACCGGCTTGCCGAAGGTATGCAGCAGGTAATCGAGCCGGTATTCCTGCTCGAAAAAACGCGCCGCCAATTCGGGAACCGGCGTCAGCCCCCGCTCATCGGCAGGCCCGGTTTCACGTATAGCGTGATACAGACTTACCACGTCACCGCCGGCGCAGAAGGCCCTGTCACCGGCACCATCGAGCAGCACGGCCACCAGCTGCGGGTCCTGCTGCCAGGCCCTCAGGGTCGGCAACATCTGTTCGATCATCTCCAGCGTTAACGCATTGAGACTGCGCTCGGCATTCAGCCGGACATGACCGATAAGCTTGCCATCACCCGTCGGATATTCTTCGATACTCAGGCCGCTCATGCATTCTCCTTATAGCCTCATACCTATGCCTCAGGGGAAACAGGGCCACCTCCACCGACACGCTACGAGTACATCCGTGTAAGCTCACACATGCCATCCATGGCATGTGACGGTCGGCGGAGGCAATCCCTGTTACCCCTTGAATGACTCGGAGTCGCCTGTTGGCTGTGTCATCAGACGACTCTGCGGCCATGAGGAGGGCAAAGAGATCTGCTCCGCCGACCTTCCGTTTCAGGGATGAAACGGAGAGCGTACATGGAAGTATCCACAGCGTGTCGGAGGAGCAGGTCTTTGTCCGACTTGTGCCCCTTTTCCACAATCATCATCACAACTCCCCGCTTCCTTCCGCCAATACCCGCCGGGCGATCAGCAGCTTCATGATTTCGTTGGTGCCTTCCAGAATACGATGCACCCGGGTATCGCGCAGATAACGTTCCAGCGGATACTCCCGAATATAACCGTAGCCGCCATACAGCTGCAGCGCCTGATCACACACCTTAAACCCCACATCGGTGGCAAACCGCTTGGCCATGGCACAATAAGTGGTGGCATCCGGGTGGCCCGCATCCAGCCTGCAGGCGGCCAGCCGTACCAGCTGTCGAGCCGCCACCAGCTCGGTGGCCATGTCGGCAAGGGTAAATTGCAACGCCTGAAACTCGGCCAGCTTGCGGCCAAACTGGCTGCGCTCCTGCAAATACTGCCGCGCCTGATTCAGCGCCTGCTGAGCCGTACCCAACGAGCAGCTGGCAATGTTGATGCGCCCGCCATCCAGCCCCTTCATGGCGATTTTGAAGCCCTCGCCTTCTCGTCCCAGCAGCTGCCCCGCCGGCACCTTGACCCCCTCGAAGGTGACGGTGCGGGTTGGCTGGCTGTTCCAGCCCATCTTGTCTTCGGGCCGACCGTAGCTGATGCCGGGACTGTCGGCATCCAGCGCGAAGGCGGAAATACCGCCCGCGCCTTCGCCGCCGGTACGGGCCATCACCACCAGCACCTGGGTGCTGCCGGCGCCGGAAATAAACATCTTGCTGCCGGTGAGCTCATAATGATCGTTTACCCGCCGGGCAACCGTTTTCAGGGCGGCGGCATCGGAGCCGGCGTTGGCTTCGGTCAGGCAGTAGGAGCCGAGTAAACGGCCGCCGAGCAGTCCCTCACCCCAGCGTTCCCAGCAGTCCTGTGCTCCGAAGCTCGCCACCATCCAGGTGACCATGTTGTGAATGGTGAGAAAGGCGGTAGTAGAAGTGCAGCCCATGGACAGACGTTCGAAGATAAGACTGGCATCGAGCCGGCTCAGCCCGAGGCCACCGGCCGCTTCGGGGGTGTAGAGGCCGCAAAAACCGAGCCCCCCGGCCTTTTGCAGCACCTCGACCGGAAAGTGATGCTCCCGATCCCAATCGGCGGCGTGAGGCTCCAGTTCATTACGGGCAAAGTCATCGGCCAGCTCGACGAAGGCACGCTGTTCGTCACTCAGTTCAAAGTCCATACACACTCCATAAGAAAGCGGTAAGCTAAAAGCACCATTGGTCGAATGAATTCGACCCTACACTGATGGCTTATCGCTTACGGCTGTCATTTCAGGTGAATCGACATGTTGGGTCCGGCCACAACGTCATCATCAAACCAACGGGCGGTGACGGTCTTGGTCTCGGTATAGAAGCGTACCGCCTGCTTGCCATAGGCATGCAGGTCGCCGTAGAAAGAGTTGCGCCAGCCGGTGAAGGAGAAAAACGGCAAGGGTACCGGTATGGGCACATTGATGCCCACCTGCCCTACCTGAATTTCGTGCTGATATTTGCGGGCCGCCGCCCCCGAGGCGGTAAAGATCGAGGTGCCGTTGCCGTAGGGATTGGCGTTCACCAGCGCGATCGCCTCCTCCAGGTTGTCTACCGTTATCACCAATAATACCGGGCCGAAGATCTCTTCTTTATAAATGCTCATGTCGGTGGTCACGCCGCTGAACAAGGTGGGCCCCAGCCAGTTGCCGTCCGGGTAACCGCTTACCTCGGCATGGCTGCCGTCGAGCAGGCAGTTGGCGCCCTCGCGCTTGCCCTCGGCAATCAGCCGCAGCACCCGCTCCCTGGCCGATGTGCTGATCAGCGGGCCGTAACCGGCCTTGGGGTCATTCCAGATACCGGGTCGCACCTTGGCCATCGCCGCCTGCAACTCGGGAATCCAGCTGGCGGCTTCGCCCACCAGCACCGCCACCGAAATCGCCATGCAGCGCTGGCCGGCGGCACCGACCGAGGCGCCGACCAGATTGTTGATCGCCTGCTGCCGATTGGCATCGGGCAGCACCACCATGTGGTTTTTGGCACCGGCAAAGGCCTGTACTCGCTTCAAATGTTCGGTGCCGGTACGATAAATATGCTGGCCCACCGCCACCGACCCGACAAACGAAATGGCGCGCACCTGTGGGTGTACCAGCAGCCGGTCGACCACTTCCTTGCCGCCATGCACCACTTGCAGCAGACCGTCGAGCGCCCCCGCTTCCATAAACAGCTCCGCCAGTCGCATCGGCACCAATGGATCCTGTTCCGAAGGCTTGAGCACGAAGGTGTTGCCGCAGGCGATGGCCAGCGGAAACATCCACAGCGGTATCATCGCCGGAAAGTTGAACGGCGTGATGCCCACGCACACCCCCAGCGGCTGGGTCAGGCTGTAGCAGTCGACGCCACTGGCCACGTTTTCCAGGGCTTCGCCCATGCTGAGGGCCGCGATATTGGCCGCCTGCTCCACCACCTCGATGCCGCGCCAGACATCGCCTTTGGCATCTTCGAAGGTCTTGCCGGTATCACGACTGAGCAAGCGCGCCACATCGTCGTGATGCTCTTTCAGCAATGCCTGATATCGCAGCATTAACCGGGCCCGCTCCGGCACCGGTGTTTCCTTCCAGGTCACAAACGCTTCGCTGGCCGCCTGTATCGCCGCTGCCACTTCCGCCTCGGTGGCACAGGGCAGGCGGGCGATCACTTTCTGGGTGGCCGGGTTGTTGACCTCCAGCCAGTGTTCGGTGCGGCTGGCCACCATGCTGCCGCCAATCAGCAGCGGAATCTGATACGCCATGGCTGTTCCTCCTTCAGGTTCAATTGCACCGGGTTACATCAGCTCCAGTGCCATTGCCGTGGCTTCACCGCCACCGATACACAACGCCGCCACCCCTCGCTTCAGCCCGCGTCGGCGCAGGGCATGCAGCAGGGTCACTACAATACGGGCACCGCTGGCACCAATGGGGTGACCCAGGGCGCAGGCGCCACCGTTGACGTTGACCTTGCCCGCATCGAGCCCGAGTTCGTTTATCGCCAGCAGAGTCACTACCGCAAAGGCTTCGTTGATTTCAAACAAGTCCACCTCGTCGACCTGCCAGCCGACCTTGTCCAGCAGCTTTTGAATGGCACCGATGGGGGCCAGAGTGAATTCGGCAGGCAGCCGGGCATGGGTGGCATGGCCCACTATTCGGGCCAGGGGAACAATACCCTGCGCCCGGGCCTGCTCGGCGGTGGTCACCACCAGCGCGGCGGCACCGTCGGAAATGGAGCTGGAATTGGCGGCCGTGACGGTGCCGTTGCTGGCAAAGGCGGGCTTGAGCCGGCGAATCTTCTCCGGCCTGGCCTTGCCCGGTTGCTCATCGGTAGCCACCGCCACCCTGTCATGCTTATGCTCGACCAGTACGGCGGTAATCTCATCGGTAAATGCCCCCTCGGCCATGGCGCGCTGGGCTCGACTCAGGGAGTCGAGTGCAAAGTCATCCATCGCCTCACGGCCGATGCCGTATTTGTCGGCCGTTTGCTGGGCAAAGCTGCCCATCAGGCCGCCTTCGTAGGCGTCTTCCAGGCCGTCGAAAAACATGTGATCGAGCAGTTGAGTATGCCCCATGCGCAGGCCCGCCCGCGCCTTAGGCAACAGGTAGGGCGCCAGGCTCATGCTTTCCATGCCGCCGGCAACCATCAGCTCGGCACTGCCGGCCCTGAGCTGATCGTGCGCCAGCATCAGCGCCTTCATGCCGGAACCACACATCTTGTTGACCGTGGTGCAACCCGTGCCCACCGGCAACCCCGCCGCCAGCGCCGCTTGCCGGGCCGGCGCCTGCCCCAGGCCCGCCGCCAGCACGCAGCCCATCACCACTTCGTCAATTTGCTCCGGCGTGACTCCGGCCCGTTGCAGGGCGGCGGCAATGGCGGTCCCACCCAATTGTGGCGCCGGTACCGTGCCCAGCTCCCCCATCAGAGCCCCCATCGGCGTGCGGGCCGCCCCCACTATCACTATTTCGCTGTTGCTCATGCTGGCTCCACCCACCTGTAATATAAGGCTTTCATGTTTGCACCAAACCTAACGTTTTCCGGCGCCGCCGCTAGCCCAGAGAAGGGGAAAGAGATCTGTTCCGCCGACCATGAAATGCCATGGATGGCATTTCGAGCCCCCATGGACGGGTTCACGGCGTGTCGGAGGAGTAGACTCTTTGCCCGACCGACATCGCAACTGCCCCAACCATGCCAAGCCGCTCTTTGCCTTCCAGCGCCATCCACTTAATCCCCTTACTACGAATACTTATTCAAGCTTAGCCGCCGCCAATCGCCCTGTGGCAACTATAGTTAATTCGGCAACACCGGCAGCAAACGAACCCATATTTGGCACCGCAGTCCCTGCCCCCCATCAAGAGGAGGACGCCATGACTCTCAACTCCCCCCTGAATATTGGGTTGGACGACACCCTGACCATGCTGCGCGAGCAGGTCGCGGCCTTCGCCAAACACGAAGTCGCCCCGCTGGCCGATGCCATCGATCGGGAGAATCGTTTTCCCGCCGAGCTGTGGCCCAAACTCGGTGACATGGGATTGTTCGGCATCACGGTGGACGAGGCCTACGGTGGCGTGAACATGGGTTATCTGGCCCATGTGCTGGCGATGGAAGAAATAAGTCGGGCTTCGGCGGCGGTGGGGCTGTCTTACGGCGCTCACTCCAACCTGTGCGTCAATCAGATCCACCGCCATGGCAGCGAAGCCCAGAAACAACGCTACCTGCCTCCTCTGCTGAGCGGCGAGCATATCGGCGCCCTGGCCATGTCGGAGCCCAATGCGGGATCCGACGTGGTGTCGATGAGCCTGCAGGCCCGGGCCGACGGCGATCACTTCGTGCTGAACGGCACCAAGATGTGGATCACCAACGGGCCCGAAGCTCAGGTGCTGGTGGTGTACGCCAAAACCGAGCCGCAGGCCACAAGCCGCGGTATCAGTGCCTTCATCGTGGAGCGCGACACGCCCGGTTTCAGTCATGCCCAGAAGCTCGACAAACTCGGCATGCGCGGCTCCAGCACCTGCGAACTGGTGTTTCAGGACTGCCGGGTGCCGGCGGCCAATCTGCTCGGTCCGCTGAACGGCGGAGTGGATGTGCTGATGAGCGGCCTCGATTACGAACGGCTGGTGCTGGCCGGCGGCCCGCTCGGCATCATGCAGGCGGCCATGGATCTGGTGCTGCCCTATGTGCGCGAGCGCAAACAATTCGGCCGGGCCATCGGCGACTTTCAGCTGGTGCAGGGCAAGCTGGCCGACATGTATACCAATATGAACGCCGCCCGTTGCTATACCTACATGACCGCCATGGCGGCGGATCGGGGCGAGCTGAATCGCAAGGATGCCGCCGGCGTGATTCTGCTGGCTTCAGAAACTGCTACCCAGATGGCACTGGATGCCATTCAGATGCTGGGCGGCAACGGCTATATCAACGAGTTTCCCGCCGGCCGCCTGCTGCGGGATGCCAAGCTGTATGAAATCGGCGCCGGCACCTCGGAGATCCGCCGCATGCTGATCGGCCGAGAGCTGGTGCAGAATCGGTGAGGTGGTCGATGACAACTCGTTTCCGACGACATCAGGCGACCAGGAGTCTGAAGAGCGAACAAAGGGATCGGCTCCGCCGACCTTCCGTTTCAGGGACGAAACGGAGAGCCTACACGGATGCATTCATGGCGTGTCGGCGGAGCTGGCCCTTTGGTCGCGGCTCAAGGCTACACAGCAACGCAGGAGTCGGCCATGACTATTCTGCCTAATAACATTAATCCCGAGTCGGATCGGTTCAAGCGCAATCATGAGGCCATGGCCGCCGAAGTGACGGCCTTGCGGGAGCAGGTGGCGATCATCGAGCGAGGCGGCGGCGAGACCAACCGACAACGACACACAAACCGAGGCAAGCTGCTGCCTCGGGAGCGAGTCCGCCTGTTGCTGGACCCCGGGGCGCCCTTTCTCGAACTATCGCAACTGGCGGCCTTTGATGTCTACGACGACGCCGTGCCGGCGGCCGGGCTTATCGCCGGTATCGGCCGGGTCAGCGGCGTCGAGTGCATGATAGTGGCCAACGACGCCACGGTAAAAGGCGGCACCTATTACCCGCTGACGGTCAAGAAGCACCTGCGCGCCCAGGAGATTGCCGCCCGCTGCCGCCTGCCCTGTATTTACCTGGTCGACTCGGGCGGTGCCCACCTGCCCAGCCAGGCCGAGGTATTCCCGGACAGGGAGCATTTCGGACGCATCTTCTTCAATCAGGCGCGAATGTCTGCCGCCAATATTCCCCAGCTGGCGGTGGTGATGGGACTTTGTACCGCCGGTGGCGCCTATGTGCCGGCCATGGCCGACGAATCAGTCATAGTACGCAACCAGGGCACCATCTTTCTCGGCGGGCCGCCGCTGGTACGTGCCGCCACCGGCGAGGTGGTCAGCGCCGAGGAGCTGGGCGGCGCCGAAGTGCATACTCGGCAGTCGGGGGTGGCGGATCACGTCGCCGAAGACGACACTCACGCCCTCTGTCTGACTCGCCGCCTGGTGGCCAATCTCAATCGTTCACCGCTGCCCGCACCGACTCATGCCCCCCTGCCGCCCCGTTACCCGGTAGCAGAGCTCTACGGCATCGTCGGTACCGACTTGCGCAAGAGCTTCGAGGTGCGCGACGTCATCGCCCGGCTGGTGGACGACTCGGCCTTCGACGAATTCAAACGCGACTACGGCACCAGCCTGGTCACCGGCTTCGCCCGCCTGCACGGCTACCCGGTCGGCATTATCGCCAACAACGGCATTCTGTTCAGCGAATCGGCCCAGAAAGGCGCCCACTTCATCGAGCTGTGCTGTCAGCGCCGCATCCCTCTGCTGTTTCTGCAGAACATCACCGGCTTCATGGTGGGTAAAAAATACGAAGCCGAAGGCATCGCCAAGCACGGTGCCAAACTGGTGATGGCAGTCGCCTGCGCCAATGTACCCAAAATCACCCTGATCATCGGGGGCAGCTTCGGCGCCGGCAACTACGGCATGTGCGGCCGGGCCTATGATCCGGACTTTTTATGGATGTGGCCCAACGCCCGCATTTCGGTAATGGGCGGCGAGCAGGCCGCCGGTGTGCTGGCAACGGTGCGGCGCGAAGCAAAGGAAAAAGCCGGTGACGCCTGGAGCGAACAGGACGAAGCCGAATTCAGGGCCCCCATCGTCGCGCGCTACGAGCGGGAAGGCCACCCCTGGTATGCCAGCGCCCGCTTGTGGGACGACGGCGTGATCGATCCCGAAGACAGCCGCACCGTGCTGGCCATGAGTCTGGCACTGGCGCTGAATCGCCCCATGGACGAGCCCCGCTTCGGGGTATTTCGCATGTAGGAGGCAAGATGAAGGATCCCGTGCTGCTGCAGCAATGCCGCCCCGGCGTGTGGGAGCTGATACTGAACCGGCCCGAACGCCGTAACGCCTTCGACGAACGGCTGATTGCCGCCATGCGCGAGCAACTGGAGCAGGCTGCCCGCCAACCCGGACTGCGGGTGCTGGTGCTGCGCGGGGCCGGTAGCCACTTCAGTTCCGGGGCGGATCTGGGCTGGATGCAAAAGGCGGCCAGTCTCGATGAGACGCAGAATCTGATTGATGCCCGGCAATTGGCCCAACTGTTATGGCAACTGGATCGCTTTCCTCATCCCACTCTCGCACTGGTACAGGGTGCCGCCTACGGGGGCGCCTTGGGGTTGATTGCCTGCTGCGATCTGGTGGTGGCCGCGGCGGACGCACGCTTTGCCCTGAGCGAGGTGAAGCTGGGCCTGATTCCCGCCACCATCAGCCCCTATGTGTTACGCGCCATCGGCGCCCGGCAGGCCCGGCGTTACATGCTCACCGCCGAAGTCATGGCAGCCTCGGTAGCCGAGCGGCTGGGGCTGGTGCATCTGCAGGCCTCCCCCGACCAAAGCCTGGATGACGCGGCGGCCCCCCTGATCAAGGCCATAAAACAGAATGGCCCCCAGGCCCTCACCGCCGCCAAGCAGCTGGGGCGGGGTTTTTCCGGCCGGGTCATCGACGAGGCGCTAATCGAAGACAGCGCCCGCCGCCTCGCCGAACTGCGGGTCGGCACCGAGGCCCGGGAAGGGCTGGATGCCTTTATCAACAAACGCAAGCCTGCCTGGGAGGACAAGGATGTTTAACCGAATACTGATTGCCAACCGGGGTGAAATTGCCTGTCGCATCATCCGCACCGCCCACCGACTCGGCATCGAGACGGTGGCGGTGTATTCCGATGCCGATGCAAATGCTGCCCATGTGGAGCTGGCCGACCAGGCCTGGCGGCTGGGGCCGGCCCCGGCCAGCGACAGTTATCTTTGCCAGGACAAGTTACTGGATATCGCCAAGGCCTGTGGCGCCGAGGCCATTCATCCGGGCTACGGCTTTCTGTCGGAGAACGCCGACTTCGCCCACGCCTGCGCCGAGCAAGGATTAATCTTTATCGGGCCGCCCGCCGCCGCCATCACCGCCATGGGTTCCAAGTCTGCCGCCAAGGCGCTGATGAGTGCCGCCGGTGTGCCGGTGGTGCCCGGCTATCACGGGACCAATCAAGATCTCGGCCAGCTGAGAACAGAGGCCGAGCACTGCGGCTTTCCGCTGCTGCTGAAGGCGGTAGCCGGCGGCGGCGGCAAGGGCATGCGGGTGGTCCATTCGATTGATGACTTCGACGAGGCACTGGCCTCGGCCCGCCGCGAGGCCAGTGCCGCCTTCGGTGAAGATGCCATGCTGCTGGAACGCTACCTGCCCCAGGCTCGTCATGTGGAGGTACAGGTATTCTGCGACCAGTTCGGTCACGGCATTTACCTGTCGGAGCGAGACTGCTCGGTGCAGCGCCGTCACCAGAAGGTGCTGGAAGAAGCCCCCGCCCCCCATCTTGCACCACAAACCCGCATCGCCATCGGCGAAGCGGCGGTCAGGGCGGCGCTGGCCATCGACTATCGCGGCGCCGGCACGGTGGAGTTTCTGTATCTGGCCGACGGCGACTTTTTCTTTATGGAAATGAACACCCGCCTGCAGGTGGAGCATCCGGTTACCGAGCTGATCACCGGGCTGGATCTGGTGGAATGGCAGCTGCGCGTCGCCTATGGCGAGCCACTGCCGCTGGCCCAGGAACAAATAAGGCTTCAGGGTCACGCCGTGGAGGCCCGAGTCTATGCGGAAGATCCCGAGCATGACTTTCTGCCCGCCGCCGGTACCCTGCATTATCTGCACGAGCCCGGCACCGGCACCACTGGCAGCCCAGCGGCCGTTATTCGGCTGGATACCGGCGTGCGCCAGGGTGACGAGGTCGGAATTTTCTACGATCCGCTGATCGCCAAACTGATCGTCTGGGCCGAAAGCCGCGAGCAGGCCCTGCGCCAGCTGGCCCGCTCGCTGGCGCAGTATCGCATCGGCGGCGTGCGCACCAATCTGCGTTTTTTGCATACGTTGGCCGAGTCGGCTCCGTTGAAGGCCGCCGAGCTGCACACCGGCTTTATTGAGCAACACGGTGAGCTGTTGTTTACCCCTCCTGCCCTGCAGCCATCCCGGGTGCTGGCACTCTGCGCCGCCTTTGTACTGCTCACCGAATCCGACGAAGACACTTCGCCCTTCGCCTGCCGTCAGGGCTGGCGGCTCAATCTGCCAGCCAGCAGGAAATTAGTGTTGAAACGGGAAGAAAAAATCGGTGAAGTCGACATTAATGCCGATCATTCGGGCTGGCGAATGACGGTTGACGATCAGTCACATAGCATCACCGCCGAACTGCACGGGGACCAACTGCAGGCGGTGCTCGACGGCATACCGCTGCGTTGCCATCTGGCCCGGCATCAGGATCGACTCTGGCTGTTTTATCAGGCCGAGTGTTACCAGGTGCAATTGCACCAGGCCGATGTCCAGCAGACCAGCACCCATGATGGCGGCGGCCTCAGTGCCCCCATGCCCGGGATGGTCAGCCAGCTCAAGGTGGCGGTCGGCGATGTGGTTGCCACCGGCCAGACGCTACTGCTGCTGGAGGCGATGAAGATGGAGCACCCCATCGTCGCTCCCATTGCCGGGCGGGTAGCCGAGTTGTATTACCGGCAAGGCAGCCAGGTCGATGAAGGTGCCGAATTGCTGCGACTAGAGCCAGAGTTGAAGCCCGAGTTACAGCCAGAGCAGGAGCCAAAGGCGCCATGAACGACAAGGTCAAACTGGTGGAAGTCGGCCCGCGCGACGGCCTGCAGAACGAGCCGGGGCTGGTGCCGACGGCGGTGAAAATCGCGCTGGTCGAGCGTCTGGCCGACTGCGGCCTTAGCCATATCGAGGCCGCCAGCTTTGTCTCGCCCAAATGGGTACCGCAAATGGCCGACGGCCACGCCGTGCTCACCGGTATTCGGCGTCGGCCCCAAGTGATCTACAGCGCCCTCACCCCCAATATGCACGGCCTGGAGGCAGCCCTGACCGCCGGTGCCGACGAAGTGGCGGTGTTTACCGCCGCTTCCGAGTCGTTCTGCCGGCATAATATCCATTGCTCCATCGCAGAGAGCCTGACCCGCTTCGCGCCGCTGCTGGCCTTGGCCCGGCAGCATCGGCTGCGGGTACGCGGCTATGTGTCCACCGTGCTCGGCTGCCCCTATGAAGGCAAGGTGTCGCCCGCCGCCGTGGCCCGGGTGGCCGACGCCCTGTATCAACTGGGCTGTGCGGAAGTCTCCCTCGGCGACACCATCGGCATAGGCACCCCGAACCGGGCCCGGGCCATGTTGACCGCGGTGCGCCAGCATGTGCCGATAGAAAACCTGGCCGTGCATTTTCACGATACCTACGGCCAGGCCCTGGCCAATATTCATGCGCTGCTGGAAGGCGGCATTCGCATCATCGACAGTTCGGTCGCCGGGCTCGGCGGTTGCCCCTACGCCCCCGGCGCCTCGGGCAACGTCGCCACCGAAGACCTGGTGTATCTGCTCAACGGGCTGGGCATGGACACCGGCGTCGATCTGGACCGACTGGTGGACACCGGCCGCTGGATCAGCCAACAGCTGGGCCGGCACAACGGCTCCAAGGTGGGCCTGGCCTGGCCAAAGTGAGGATGTAAAAATCTGGCAATGTCGGACAAAGGGTCCGCTCCGCCGACTCGCTATGAATACCTCCGTGTACGCTCTCTGTTTCATCCCTGAAACAGCAGGTCGCCGGAGCAGATTCCTTTGTCCTTCTTGATGCTACCGCGTCTTCGGTTAGCCTTGTCTACGGGCAACTCGGTATTCAAGAAGAGGCAACAGAGAACGGCTCCCACGACCGTGAAATGCCAGGGATGGCATTTCCGAGCTTACATGGACGTACTCGTAGCGCGTCGTGGGAGGTGGCTGTGTTGCCTCTGGAGATAAAGCCAATTCATCGTAAAAGGTTAGATCTGTGCATCATAACCTGCTCTGCAGGTTTTCGCGGCTGAAGCACGCGACTACTCCCCCTCAAATCTCCAATCCCTATTCCCCAACCCCTGAACTGAAAAAGGGAGCCGAAGCTCCCTTTTTTACCGGACCGAATTCGAACCTTACTGGTTAACGAACTCGACACCCTTGACGATATCGCCTTTCAGGGTTTCCAGCATGCCGTCCATCGCGGCCTGCTCGAAAGCGCTGATTTCGCCGTAAGGCAGCACTTTCTCAACGCCGTTCTTGCCCAGCAGTACCGGCTGTGCGAAGAACTGCGCGTGCTCGCTGCCACCATCGACATAGGTGCACTCGACCACGTTGGATTCGCCCTGCATGGCCTTGACCAGAGACAGTGCGAAACGGCAGGCAGCCTGACCCATGGACAGGGTGGCGGAGCCGCCGCCGGCCTTGGCTTCAACCACTTCGGTACCGGCATTCTGAATGCGGTAGGTCAGCTTCTCGATTTCTTCATCGGAGAAAGAAGCGCCTTCTACCTGAGACAGCAACGGCAGAATGGTCACGCCGCTGTGGCCACCGATAACCGGTACCTTGACGTCGGCCACGTTCAGACCCTTGGCTTCGGCCACGAAGGTCTCGGCACGGATCACGTCCAGCGTAGTGATACCGAACAGCTTGTTCTTGTCGTAAACGCCAGCTTTCTTCAGCACTTCGGCAGCAATCGGCACCGTGGTGTTCACCGGGTTGGTGATGATGGCGATGCAGGCCTTGGGACAAGTGGCAGCGGCTTTCTCGATCAGGTTCTTGACGATACCGGCGTTCACGTTGAACAGGTCGGCACGATCCATGCCCGGCTTACGAGCAACACCGGCGGAGATCAGCACGATATCGGCGCCTTCCAGCGCAGGAGTCGGATCTTCACCACCAAAACCAACCACGCTGACGGCAGTCGGGATGTGGCTCAGGTCGGCGGCAACACCGGGAGTGACGGGGGCAATATCGTACAGGCTTAATGCAGAACCGGCAGGCAGGTTGTTTTTCAACAGCAGGGCCAAAGCCTGACCGATACCACCGGCGGCTCCAAGTACGGCAACTTTCATAGCTGAACTCCGTTTTATTATGGGTTGTTAGACGTTTCCTAGGGCTTTAGCAACATAGCGAAAGCGCCGTAGAAAGACAATGGGTAAGGCTGGGTGAATGCGCAGTTCTGTGAAGCGCGCGGCTCATCCTTGAGTCTGAAATTCCAGTGCTCGCCGTTCAAGCAGACGAAACAAAAAGGTCAGCAGACCATTCAAAACCAGATAAATGGCGCCCGCCATCCCGAACACCGCCAGGGTGTCGTAGGTCTGGCCGTTAAGCCGCTGGGCCAGGCCCATGATTTCCATGATCGAGATGGTACTAGCCAGCGAGCTGCCCTTGAGCACCAATACCACTTCGTTGGAATAAGCCGGAATCACCCGTCTTGCGGCATGGCGCAGCTTGACGCTCAGCGTCTGCCAGCCGTTCATGCCCAGCGCCTGGCAGGCCAGGGTTTCGCCTTTCGGCACCGCCTCCAGCGCGCCCTTGAACAGGCGGCAGGTATAGGCACCGGCATTCATGCCCAGCGCCAGAATGGCACAGAACATCGGCTCGCGCAGATACGTCCAGGCCCAGCTGGTCTTGATCCAGTCAAACTGGGCCGGGCCATAGTAAACCAGAAAAATCTGTACCAGCAGCGGCGTCCCGGTCAGTAACAGCAAATAACCTTCCGTCAGTTGCGCCAGCACCGGCACCCGGAGCTCCAGCACCCAGGTCAGCAGCAGCGCGATCACCAGCCCCAGTAACAGGCCGGCACCGGTAATGGTCAGGGTGATTTTCACCCCCTGCAGCAGGGTCGGCAAATAATTAAGCCACTCAGTCATAACGGGTTACCCTGGTTCTCAGCCGTTTCAGCCCCTGCTGGCTAAGCACGGTAATCGCCAGATAAATCAGCGCCGCCATGCCGTACCAGGTAAAGGGCTCGTAGGTGCGGGCAGCAATGGCCTTCGCCTGATACATCAAATCGTGCACCCCGATCAACGACACCAGCGCGGTGTCTTTCAGCAGGATCAGCCACTGGTTACCCAGCCCCGGCAGCGCATGGCGCCAGGTTTGCGGCAACACGATACGCACAAAGGTGTACAGGGGCGGCAGGCCCAGTGCCTGCGCCGCCTGTCGCTGGCCCTTGGGCACCGCGTTCAGCGCCCCGCGCAAGGTCTGGGCGGCGTAGGCGGCAAACAGCAGTGACAAGGCCGTTACTCCACACCAGAAGGGGCTGAATTCCAGATACTCGCCGGTCAGCAAAAACAGTATCTGGGTCGAGCCGAAATAGATGAAAAACACCACCAGTATTTCGGGCAGGCCGCGCAGTACCGTGGTGAGCAGGGTGGTCGGCCAGCGTAACACCGCAAAGCGGCTCATCTCGGCGCCGCACAGCAGAATGGCCAGCACCAGGCCGGCCGCCAATGACATCAATGCCAGCCCCAGCGTCATCAGGCTGGCATTCATCAGGTGAGTCAGCATCTTACTGGGGGAAATACTTTTGGTAGAGACGGTCGTAGCTGCCGTTGGCCTTGAGCTCGCTCAGGCCCTGGTTCAGCTTGTCGAGCAGCTCCTGATTCCCCTTGGTCACCGCGATGCCGAAGCCGGTACCAAAGTAATTGTCATCGGTAATGCGCTCACCCAGTACCGCATAGCCGTCGTTCTTGCCCAGCCACTCCCCCACCACGGCGGTATCGGCAAACACCGCATTCAGGCGGCCATTGGTCATGTCCAGCAGGGCGTCCTGCACACTCTGATAGGGACGCGCTTCCAGTCCTTCGCTTTCCAGCTTGTCCTGAATGTATTTCTGGTGCGAGGTGCCGTTCTGCACGCCGACGGTCTTGTCGTTCAGATCGTCGATGCCGTCGAACTTGCCGGTTGGCGCCACGAATACGGCGGAATTTTCATAATAGATATCGCTGAAGTCCACCTGCTTGGCACGCTCGGGGGTGATGTCCATGGCGGCGATGGCGGCATGATAACGACGGAACTTGAGGCTCGGAATCAGGCTGTCGAAAGACTGGTTGTGAAAGCTGCACTGCAGGGCGGCCACGTCACACAGCGCTCGGGCCAGATCGAGATCGAACCCCTGCATTTCGTTGTTTTCATCGACAAACTCGAAGGGAGGATAGGCCGCATTGGTAACAAACTTCACTTCTGCCGCCTGAGCGGTGCCAACAGTGGCCAGCAGGGCCAGGGATAACAGGGTCTTGTTCATGATGATGTCCTTATGGTCATTAATGGGTCAGAAACTCGGCCAACCGCTGAGTCTGAGGATGTTCGAGCAGCCCGGCATCGCCGTACTCTACCAGACGGCCCTGTTCGAGATAGGCCACCCTGGTCGCTATGCGGCGGGCAAAGCCGACTTCGTGGGTCACAATCACCTGGGTGATACCGGTTTGACCCAGCTGCAGTATGATGTCCGCTACTTCCTTGGTGATCTCCGGATCCAGTGCCGCCGTGGGTTCGTCGAACAGCAGCACCGACGGATTCATCATCAGCGCCCGGGCAATGGCCACCCGCTGCTGCTGACCGCCCGACAAGGCGCCCGGCCAGGCATGCCGCTTGTCGGCCAGCTTCAGCTGACTCAGCAGGTAACCGGCCTTATCCTGCGCCTTGGTCTTGTCCATGCCCAGTACCTTGAGCGGTGCCTCCAGCAGGTTCTGCTCTACCGTCAGATGTGGCCACAGGTGATATTGCTGAAACACCATACCCACCTTGCCGCGCAGTTGCTGCGCTCTTTTCTGCAACTGGCTGCCGCGAACATCGGGAAAGGAAAAATGTTCACCGGCAATGGTCAATTGACCGGAATCCGGAATATCCAGCAGGTTGAGCAACCGTAACAGCGAACTTTTACCTGCACCGCTTGGCCCAAGTAGCACTAATGTCTCTCCGGCATCGCATTTAAGCGAAACCTGGCTTAAAATTTCCTGACCAGCCCAGGACTTGCAAATGCCGCTGAATTCTATGCCCATGCGCTATGTTCACATCATTTGTCAGAGTGTTCGGCTGATTTTATTTTGCATTGTTGTTAATGCAAGCTTATTTTGCATCTTTATGCAAAATAAATGACTATTCCTTGATAAAAAATGGCCACGGATAGACAATATGTCCCATTCAACCACGCTCAGTCGGCTGCAAAAAATGAACGAAAAGCAAGAACAACTGATCAAGGCCTTCAAGGCCCTGCTCAAGGAAGAACGCTTCGGCTCCCAGGCAGAGATAGTGAGTGCGCTGCAGGATTCGGGGTTCGACAATATCAACCAGTCCAAAGTCTCGCGCATGCTGAGCAAGTTCGGCGCCGTGCGTACCCGCAATGCCAAGATGGAAATGGTCTATTGCCTGCCGGTCGAACTGGGCGTGCCCACCAGCAGCAGCCAGTTGAAAAATCTGGTGCTGGATGTGGGCCACAACAGTGCCCTCATCGTGATCCATACCAGCCCCGGTGCCGCCCAGCTGATTGCCCGCATGCTCGACTCGCTCGGCAAGGCGGAAGGTATTCTCGGCACCATCGCCGGTGATGACACCATCTTCATTACTCCCACCAACGATACCCCGATAGAAACCCTGTTCCAGGGTGTACTGGAGCTGTTCGAGCAGTACGTCTGACTCGGGACTCGGACATTGTAGGCCCCGCTTTAGCGGGGCATCAAGCACACACCCGGCCCGATTAGCCCTGAATAAATCAGGGACTGCGAGCATCTCTGTACCAATCCCTAATCCCCAGTCCCTAATCCCTAATCCCCAGTCCCTAATCCCTAATCCCCAGTCCCTAATCCCGGGGTTCATCAGCCCTGAGTGGTCGAATAAATTCGACCCTACGCCCCCCTCGATTTCCCCCTCACAATCGATTTTACACATCGCCCTGCGTAACCAGCCACTCTTGCGAGGGTGCGAAGAAGGCGGCGCCGGTTTCGGCCTGGGTAAACAGCGTCAGGTGGTCGAAGTGCCCGTTGTCGTCGGGCTGAAACATGTTTTCCAGCATGCGGGTAAAGTGCAGCGAGGTGTTGCAGCAGGCTACAAACACCAGCCCCTGTGTGGAGGCCGTGCCCCAGGGCATGCTCTGGCGCAGAATTTCCATGCTGTTGCCGGCCGCATTCTTGAGGCTGGTTCTTCTGGTATGAGCCGTTGGCGCCTTCTGTGCCGATTCGTACTCGATGTTATCCACCTTGGTACGACCGTAGATATCTTCCTGCGCCTTTACCGCCAGCCTTTGCCAGCGAGCCATCTTGTGCTTGTAACGCTGCACATGAAGGTAACTGCCATCGACAAAACGGCCCTCGCTCACCAGCGCCACTTCGGCCTTGTGTTCCCCTTCCGGGTTTTCGGTACCGTCCACAAAACCGGTCATGTCGCGACCATCGAGATAACGAAAGCCCTGCCGCTCGTCTTTCAACTCGACCTTGCCGGCCAGTAACGCCATGACCCGTTGCACCGCGATATAGGCCACATCCAGCCGGTCGGCACGCAGCTGAAAAAACAGATCGAACGGGGTTTCCGGGGCGATACGCTGCCCTTCCTGCTGGGCCGGAAAAGGCGCCAGCTCGGCCGGGCGAGCCGCAGGATAGAGTTCATCCCAGGCCTCGTTGCCCACGGCCACCAGCCCGGTAAAGGCCGCATCGGGATACTCTTGCTGCAGGGTCTGCCACAGGGCCGGCACCTCGGCCAGGGCGGCACGAGTCGCACCAAAAGCATCGGGCTTGATGTCGAACATCAGATAATAGGCATGAAGATTGGGGTCGGCGCAAATACCGGCTTGTGCTGTCATTCTCTGCTCTTCCGTTGCTTCGAAAGAGGCCAGTATAACGACAAAAACGGGAGCTGGGGAACGGGGACTGGCTGTTACGAGTCCCACATCACGAATCCCCAATCCCCGGGGTCAGGCGACGGCGCGCTGGCCTTCGGAATCGGGAAAGAAAGTCAGGGCATGGGGCAGCACCTTCACGCTGACCTGGCTGACCGCCGGCAAGGGCTCGTTGATGCTCACTTCCAGCTGCAGACCCTGACATTCCACCACACAGCGGGTATGGGTACCGAGGAACTGCTGTTCCAGCACCCGGCCATTGCCCTGTTCGGTCAGCGACAGCTGAATTTGCCGCGGCCGCAGCATCAGCTGGCCGCTGGTGCCCGGGTCGACATTAAGTGCCGCCTGACTCGCAATGGGGCCCATGGCGGTCAACAGGGAATTGTTGTCGAGCACGGTGGCGGGCACATAGTTGGCCTGACCGAGAAAATCGGCCACGAAGCGGCTTTGCGGATGCTGGTACAGGGTTTGCGGCCGCCCCACCTGCTCGATATGGCCGGCGCGGAACAGCGCCAGCCGATCGGAAAAGGCGAAGGCTTCTTCCTTGCTGTGGGTGACGAAGATGGCGCTGATGCCCTGCCCCTTGAGCAGATCCCGGATTTCACCGATCAGCCGCATCCGCACCTGGGTGTCGATGTTGGAGAAGGGCTCATCCAGCAACATCAGTCCCGGCTGGCAGATCATGGCCCGGGCAATGGCGACGCGTTGCTGTTGGCCACCGGACAGCTGGTGCGGGTAACGCTCCCCCAGATCCGCCAGGTTTACCAGCTCCAGTACCTCGGCGACCCGCGTCTTGATGCGCGCCTTGCTGCTTTCCTTGCTTTGCAGGCCAAAGGCCACGTTTTTCGCCACATTCAGATGCGGAAACAAGGCGTAGTCCTGAAAAATCATGCCGATATTGCGCCGTTCGGGCACCACCTCCACGCCGTTACCGTTCATCTGCCGACCGTGGATATAAATGTCCCCTTCGGTCACCGGCAGCAAGCCCGCCACCGCCTTCAGCAAGGTGGTCTTGCCGCAGCCACTGGCGCCCAGCAGACACATGATTTCATTTTCGGCCACCTGCAGTGACAGATCATTCAGTATGGGATTACCGTTATAACTACAGCAAATGCCGTTTACATCCAATGCCGCCATCAGTGATGCTGCTCCAGTGATCGATTCAGGAAAATCAGCGGTATCAGCCCGACCAGCACGATGACGATGGCGGGCAGGGCCCCCACCTCCAGCTGTTCGTCGGACACAAACTGATATACGTAGGTCGCCAGGGTCTGAAAGTTGAACGGGCGCAGCAGCAGGGCCGCCGGCAGTTCTTTCATGCATTCGATAAACACCAGCAGGGCACCGGCCAGCATGCCCTTGCGGATCAGCGGCATGTGTACCTTCATCATCATGGCGCCCGGGCCATAGCCCATGGTCTGGGTCACCATATCCAGCGACGGCGATACCTTGCCGAGGCTGCTTTCCACCGCCCCCACCGCCATGGCGCCGAAGCGCACCAGATAACCGAAGGCGATGGCGGTCATGGTGCCGGTCAGCAGCAGGCCGGGCTCGCTCATCCCCAGCCACAAGGCCAGATCGTTGATGGCAAAGTCGAGGCTGGTCAGCGGCACCAGTACGCCAATGGCCAGTACGGTACCGGGCAGGGCATAGCCCATGCTCGCCAGTCGCATCGGCACAACCGTGTAGCTTTTACCGGTGAGTCTGTGGGTCATGCCCAGCAGCATGGCGATGAACAATGCCAGCCCGGCCACCAGGGTCGACAGCGCCAGGCTGTTGATGCTGTATTCGAAGAAGCGCGCATTCCAGGCCTGTTCAAAATAATGAATGGCGTGATAGCAGAGAATGACAAAGGGCAGCAGAAAGCCCACCAGCACCAGCCCCCAGCAAAACGCCAGGGCGCCCCATTTCGCTACGCCGCCCAGTCGATAACCGCTTTCCTGTTCGTGGCCCATTCCCTTCTGAAACACCTGCTGGCGCTTGCGACTGATGCGCTCGACACTCAGCAACAGCATCACCACCAGTAACATCATGGCGGCAATTTTGGCGGCGGCATTGAGGCTGCCATAGCCGAGCCAGGTGTCGTAAACCGCCGTGGTCAGGGTATTGACCGCAAAGAAGTTGACGGTACCGAAGTCGGACAGGGTTTCCATTGCCACCAGCGACAGTCCCACCGCGATGGAGGGGCGCGCCAGCGGCAAACTGACCCGTCTGAAGCTTTGCCAGGGCGTGCAACCCAGCAGGCGGCTGGACTGGATCAGGCTGGTGGACTGCTCCAGAAAGGCGGTTCGCGCCAGCAGATACACGTAAGGGTACAGCACCAGCCCCAGCATCAGGGCGGCACCGCCGAGGGTGCGAATGGGCGGAAAATAATAATCGGCGGCAGACTGCCAGCCAAACCACTGGCGCAAGGTGACTTGCACCGGGCCGGAAAAGTCCAGCAGGTCGGTATAAACGAAGGCGACAATATAGGAAGGCATGGCCAGGGGCAGGATCAACGCCCATTGCAGCCAGCGTTTGCCGGGCAGCTCGCACATGGCCATCAGCCAGGCGGCGGGTACCCCGCATAGCAGACTGAACACCATGACCAGCAACACCAGCCAGAAGGTATTGTTGATATACGCAGGAAGCACCGTGCCCCACAGATGACGGAAGAGGTCTTCTGCGGGTAACAGTGCTTCATATAATAGTGCCATCACAGGCAAGGTCAGCAGCAGAGCCAGTGCCCAGCTGCCGACCGTCCAACCAGGTCTTTTCATCTACAACTCGGAACGGGGGCTGACCCCCGTCTTTTTACAGGTCGTATTGGACTTCGTCCATCAATTGCACCGCTTCTTTGGCATGTTTTGCCACATCGGTCAACGGACGAGCGTCGGATTTGAACTCCCCCCAGCTCTTCACCAGCTCGGACGGCTCCACGCCGGGCTTGACCGGATATTCATGATTGGCGGAGGCATACAGGTGCTGCGCCTCATCACCGGCCAGGAATTCCATCAGCTTGATGGCGGCATCCTTGTTCTTGGCATGCTTGGCCAGGGCCACGGCAGAAATGTTGACGTGGGTACCGCGATCCGCCTGATTGGGGAAGTTGATGTAGGCGGATTCGGCCCACTCGCGCTGCTTGTCGTTGGTCAGCATGACGCCGTAGTAGTAGCTGTTGCCCAGGGCGTAGTCACAGACACCATCGCGGATGGCCTTGACCTGATCCCGGTCACCGCCCTGGGGCTTCTGCGCCAGATTGGCTTTCACGCCTTCGAGCCAGGTCTTGGTGTATTCAGCACCGTGCTCGTCAATCATGGAGGCAGCCAGTGCCACGTTGTAAGGGTGCTTGCCGCTACGGGTACAGATTTTACCCTTGTACTTGGGATCGGCCAGCTCTTCATAGGTGATATCGTCACGCTTGCCAACCCGGTCAACCGAGCTGTAAATGGCGCGGGCACGGGTGGTGAGGGCAAACCACTTGCCGTCGGCATCCCGGTACTGGGCCGGAATGTTCTCTTCCAGCACCTTGCTGTCGACGCCCTGGGTCAGATCCTTGTCGACCACATCCATCAGCCGGCTGACGTCGACCGTCAGTACCAGATCGGCCGGTGACAGACGGCCTTCGCGCTGCAGCCGCTCACCCATACCGTCCTTGATAAACACCACATTGACGTCGATACCGGTTTCCTGGGTAAAGGTGTCGATGATCGGCTTGATCAGAAAATCCTGGCGATTGGAGTACACGTTAACTTCTTCGGCAAACGCCTGGCTGGTGAAGCTGGAAACCAGCAGTGCCGCCGCCGACAGGAAAAATTTCTTAGACATCATCCAGATCCATTTTGTTGAGTGAGAATAATTAACGTTTAGAAGTATACCCGGACGCGACCCGGAATCAATAAGCAACTGGCATCTAAATAGTAAAAGTTTTCATCCTCAATAGTATTCACTGGTTGAGCCGGATTTTCCTTGCGCTAGATCAGCTGGCAGACAAAAAAACAAAGGGAGACCTCATGGCCTCCCCTGACTGCAGACAAACTTCATGTACCTTCTGTTGTCATTCCCGCGAAGGCGGGAATCCAGTGCCACCAGCCATGGATCTCCGCCTTCGCGGAGATGACCAATCCTGCCACTCAGTTACGCTTCAGGGTCACGAATTCGGGATAGGCATCGATGCCGCAGTCAATTCTGTCCATACCCGACAGTTCATCCTCTTCGGTCACGCGAATGCCCATGGTGCGCTTGAGCAGATACCACACCAGCAAACTGGCACCGAATACCCAGCCGCCAATCACCAGGATGCCGGCCAACTGCACCCACAGGGTGGCGTCGGGGTTGGTCACCGGTACCAGCAGCAAGCCCAGAATACCGCAGACACCGTGTACCGAAATGGCCCCGACCGGATCATCGATGCGCAGCTTGTCCAGCGCCACTATGGCATACACCACCACCATGCCCGCAAGCAGGCCGATACCGGCGGCCCACAGATGACCGGGCGACAGCGGGTCGGCGGTAATGGCCACCAGGCCTGCCAGAGCACCGTTGAGGATCATGGTCAGATCGGCCTTGCCCCAGGTCAGCTTGGTCACCACCAGGGCACCGATGGCACCGGTAGCGGCGGCGGCATTGGTGTTGACGAAGATACCGGCGACGGCGGTGGCATTTTCTACATCCGACAGCAACAGCTGCGAGCCACCGTTGAAACCGAACCAGCCCATCCACAGAATAAAGGTACCCAGGGTCGCCAGCGGCATGTTGGAGCCGGGAATGGGGTGAATTTCGCCGTTTTTACCATACTTGCCCTTACGTGCTCCCAGCAGCAGCACCCCGGCCAGCGCCGCACAGGCCCCCGCCAGATGCACTATGCCGGAGCCGGCAAAGTCGGTGAAGCCCCACTCGGACAGGAAACCGCCGCCCCAGGTCCAGTAGCCTTCCACCGGGTAGATAACGCCGGTCATCACCACGCTGAAGGCGAGGAACACCCACAACTTCATGCGCTCGGCCACGGCCCCGGAGACGATGGACATGGCGGTAGCCACAAACACCACCTGAAAGAAGAAATCGGCTTCCAGTGCATGATCGGCACCCGCATCTACTTCACCTATCAAGCCGCCCAGGCTCGGCAACCAGCCGCCCTCGGGGTTATCCAGATACATGATGTGATAGCCCACCAGCAGGTACATGGTGCAGGCAATGGCAAACAGCAGTACGTTCTTGGTGAGAATTTCGGTGGTGTTCTTGGCGCGCACCAGGCCCGCCTCCAGCATGGCGAACCCCGCCGCCATCCACATCACCAATACGCCGGACATCAGGAAATAAAAGGTGTCCAGGGCAAACTTCATTTCGGTTAAGGTATCCATTATGCTCTCCCTCGCTTAAATGGCTGCCATGTCCCGCTCACCGGTACGAATACGCACGGTTTGCTGCAGGTCATATACAAAAATCTTGCCGTCGCCGATCTTGCCGGTGTAGGCGGTTTCGGTAATGGCTTCGATCACCTGTTCCACCTGATCACTCTGGGTGGCAATCTCCAGTTTTATCTTGGGCAGAAAGTCCACCGTGTATTCGGCTCCGCGATACAGCTCGGTGTGTCCCTTCTGGCGGCCGAAGCCTTTTACTTCCGTCACCGTCATGCCGTCGATGCCGACGTGGGCCAGTGCCGAACGTACGTCATCGAGTTTGAAGGGTTTGATAATGGCGCAGATCATTTTCATGGCGAGCTTCCTTGTGTGTCTGGATTGATTAAAGACAAACAAGCTTCGTGCCAGTTTTTTTATTCTTTTATTTTCAAGGTATTAACACGAATCCGCGGATTGGCTTGAGCATGGTGATATGATGCTGGTGCAGTAGATACACTAAAGGCACCAGTATGGTGCAATGGAGTCACCATGTTATCTCTATCGGCCCGGGTGCAGATCCCCGAGCAGGAACTGGAATTTATCACCATGCGCGCCAGCGGGCCCGGCGGCCAGCATGTGAACAAGACCGACTCGGCGGTGCAGCTGCGTTTCGACTACGCCAACAGCCCCAGCCTGCCCGAGTCCTGCAAGGCGGCACTGCGGCAAATGAAGGACAATCGAATACTGGCGTCGGGCTGGATCATGATCCGGGTCGAAAGCCATCGCAGCCAGCTGATGAACAAGGAAGCCGCCAAAGAAGCCCTGCTCGCCCTGCTGCAGCAAGCGGGCAAGCCGGTCAAGGTGCGCCGCCCCACCAAGCCGAGCAAAAACGCGAAACGCAAACGCACCGACAGCAAGACACTCAGGGGAAAAATCAAAAGCGGACGGGGGAAGGTAAAGCTGTGACTGGGGAATGGGGAATGGGGACTCGATCGTATAATCCCTAATCCCTAATCACCAATCCCTGTTTACCGGTTACTACAGAACTCCCGCCATTGCTCCAGTACCCGGGCCAGATCGTCCAGGCCGCAACCGGCGTACAGCTCGTCATCGTAGTAGGCCAGACCGTCTTCCATATCATCGGTGTCGAAAGCCAGGGCGTGAGCGCTGAGCTCGGCTTCTTCCCGGGTCAGCAGCAGGGTGCATTCGGGATAGGTCTTCTTGAATTCCTGCGTTTCGCCCGCTTCAAGAGTCTTGATGGTCTCGAGTAGCGCCGTCGCCTCGGCAATACCGACCTCGTCGGTCAGCCATTGCCCCATCACCTCGTGGCCCATGGTAAAACGGGCTCTATGATGACCATTCAGATCCCGAAAAAATTCAAACTCCACAGACACCTCCAGCAATAAAGCCGCGATTCTACTCCCGGTGGCCGGTACTGAACAGCGCTGTTTCAGCCGGTCATACCGGGTGGCGACCGGCGGCTCATCAGGCGCAATCGCAGTCGGTCCCGTAACCGGCTGAATGTCAGGATAAAAGGCAGAAAGATCAGCGCCCACAGGCTGCGGTAGCGGTTGTTTTCCGGCTTGCCGGCGCCGAAGGTCAGCGGCTCCGGCTGCCAGCCGGTGACATAGAGGGTGCCGAACATCCAGTCCCAGAGCGACAGGTTGGTGCCGAAATTGCGGTTGAAGTGCTTGGGGTTGTTGCTGTGATGGATTTGATGCTGGGCCGGGCTGTTGATCACATGCTCGACCACAGGGCCAAACGACAACCAGATATGGGTATGCCGCAGGTTGGCGGCCAGGGAGTTGAACAGCAGCACCACATAGCTGGAGCCGAACAGGGTATATTTGCTCACGCTGCCGCCACACAGGTAATAAAAGCTCCCCACATAGGCGCCGATAAAGACGCCCTTGGCCAGCTTCTCGGCCACCTTTTCCACCACATGGATACGACTGGCGGTGGCCGGCACCATGACCTCTGCCGAATGATGCACCTTGTGAAACTCCCACAGCCAGCGACAGTGAAAGGCTCTGTGCACCCAGTAATGCACAACATCGGCCACCAGAAACAGGCCCAGGCCATAGAGCAGCATCAGCCCCATGTTTTCACCCAGCTGCGGACGCTCGCCCCAGACCCGTTCAAAGAAACCGACATAGTCCCGGGACTCCCAGATATAGGGATCCACCAACCCGACCACCGGCAGCACAAAGGCCAGCTTGAGCACGCCACGCACCAGATAATACAGATAGTCCAGTCGCGCCGATGGGTGCAGCAGTACCTCGCTGCCGCCGATAAAGCGCCAGTAACTGCTGGCCGTGGTGGTGCCATCCTGCAAGCGCCGCCGATAGAGCAGCAGCGCCGCCAGATAGGAAATCCCCAGAAAAAACACCGAGAAACGACCGTTGAGATCGAAAATGCCAACCAGCCGGTCGATCAGCGGATTCAGCAGCAGGGCCTGCAAAGACAGCAGCAGATCATCGAGGCGTTCCATGGTTCATCTCCGTGCGATTCGTTCGGTCAGGCACTCCAGCTCCGGTGCGCACGAGATTCTAAAAGAAAACTATTCGTAACACTATTGCAAGTCATGAATAGTAAATAATACTAATTCCAGCAATGATCTGGTCATATTGAGGCCCCAGACCAGAGGCAACACAGCCGTCTCCCTCGACACGCCATAAACCTTCCCTGGGGCTCGGAAATGCCGTCCCTGGCATTTCACGGTCGCGGGAGCCATTCTCTGTTGCCTCTTCTGGAACACCGAGTAGCCCGCTGACGGCGCCAACAGGCCTCGCCGGAGCTTCAAGGAGGACGAAGGGATCTGCTTCACCGACCATCACATGACAGGGAAGTCATGTGTTGAGCGTCACAAGGAGGTGCTTGAGCGAGTCGGCGAAGCGGGCCCTTTGTCCGGGGTTGATATCCCAGCCAAAAAGATAGAATGTTGAATGTGAAGGGTATAACGAGTGGCAACCAACAGCCCTCATCGATCCCGAACGATCACGCCTTTTCCGGATTCACAGGCATCCGGTAACGATATTGTTCACAACACTCCATGAAAATTCAGCTCCAGGAAACTGGCCTGATGCATTTATCTCCAGTATCCTATGCCGCTTTCCTCAACCATAGGAAATATTCGGTCACATTCCGCAATATATGCAGATGAAAAGTCTTTATATAAAGAAACCTGACCCATCAGACAGGCTAATCATAAAAACAATCAGGCCGTCTCATTAATAAATTGTATACACCATTGGAACGCAGACACCATGAGTCATGACCCGCACCATCAGACCAGCCAACAGGAACTGGTCTACAAGCTACACGATAAACCGCCCTTCGTTCAGTCGCTGTTCGCCGCCATTCAGCACCTGCTGGCGCTGTTCGTGGCGGTGATCACCCCGCCGCTGATCATCTGTCAGACCCTGGGTATTCCCGCCGCCGACACCTCTCATATCATCAGCATGTCGCTGTTCATTACCGGTGTGGCTTCCTTTATTCAGATGAAACGTTTCGGCCCGGTCGGCACCGGTCTGCTGTCGATTCAGGGCACCAGCTTCAACTTTCTCGGCCCCATCATCGCCAGTGGCCTGGCCATGAAAGACGGTGGCGTTACCACCGAAGCCATGCTGGCGGCCATTTTCGGCACCGCCCTGCTGGCCGCCCCCACCGAGATGATTCTGTCGCGTTTTCTGCATCTGGCTCGTCGTGTCATCTCGCCGCTGGTCAGCGGCATTATCGTCACCCTGATTGGCCTGACGCTGATTCAATTGGGCCTCACCTCCATCGGTGGCGGCTTCGGCGCCATGTCCAGCGGTACTTTCGGTGCCCTCGACAACCTAGCCCTGGCCGGTACCGTGCTAGGTATCATCATTCTGATGAATCGCAGCCGTAATCCCTATGTTCGCCTGTCATCCATTCTGGTTGCCATGGTCACCGGCACCCTGCTGGCCTGGTACATGGGCAAGCTGGCCCCGCTGGAAGGGACTCTGCCGTCCATGGCTTTCCCCATTCCACTGCAATACGGCCTGGGTTTCGACGCCTCGCTGTTTATTCCGCTGGTACTGGTGTTCCTGATCACCGCGCTGGAAGGCATCGGCGACACCACCGCCACCTCGGAAGTGTCCGGCGAGCCGGTCTCCGGCCCCATTTACATGCGCCGCCTCAAGGGCTGTGTACTGGGTGATGGGGTCAACTCGTCGCTGGCCTCGGTGTTCAACACCTTTCCGGTATCGACCTTCAGCCAGAACAACGGCGTGATCCAGATGACCGGTGTCGCCAGTCGTCATGTGGGCTTCTTCGTGGCCGGCATTCTGATGATCATGGGGCTGTTTCCCGCCATCAGCACCCTGGTGCAGCGCATTCCCGAGCCGGTACTGGGCGGCGCCACCCTGGTGATGTTCGGCTCCATCGCCGCCGCCGGGGTACGCATTCTGTCCCGCGAGCGTCTGGACCGTCGCGCCCTGTTCATCATGGCCATCTCCTTCGGCATGGGCCTGGGCATTTCTCAGCGCCCGGAGATCCTGCAGTTCATGCCCGAGCTCATCAAGAACGTGTTCTCTTCCGGCATCGCCGCCGGTGGTATCACCGCCATCCTGATGAACATCATCATGCCGCTGAGCCAGCCGCAGGCAGAAGAAACTACCGAGATCGAAGCGCAACAGGCTTAACAGCAGGGAATAGGGACTGGGGACTGGTGAAAGCCGGTTCCCGGTCCCTTTTTCTTTTCCTCCTCCCTATTCCCTACTCCCTATTCCCTAATCCCTCAACAAATTACAACGCCCAGCGCCGCAGCAGGTTGTGATACACACCGGTCAGCTGAATACTGGCCTCGCTGTCGGCTCCCAGCTGCTGGTTCACCTGCTGTATGCCGGTGTCCATATCAAACAACAGGCTACGCTGGCCATCGTCCCGCACCATGCTCTGAATCCAGAAGAACGAACAGATCCGCGCCCCCGCCGTGACCGGCTTTACCTGATGCAGGCTGCTCGACGGGTACAGGATCAAATCACCCGCCGGCAGCTTGACGCTGTGGGCGCCATAGCTGTCTTCCACCACCAGCTCACCGCCTTCGTATTCATGTGGCTCGCAGAAAAACAGCGTGGCCGACAGGTCGGTACGGATCGACTCGCCGGTGGCCCTGTTGACGCGCACCGCGTTATCCACGTGCACGCCAAACGACTGGCCGCCCTGATAACAATTGAACAGTGGCGGAAAAATTTTGGCTGGCAAGGCACCGGCAATAAACAGCGGGTGCCGGGCCAGGGCCGAGGTGATCAGCTCGCCAATTGCGCGCGCCGTTGCGTCGTCTTCCGGCAACTGCAGGTTGTTCTTGGCCCGGGCCGACTGAAAGCCGGCGGTAACATTGCCGTCGGTCCATTGAGCGGCCAGCAGCTTTTGTCGGCACTCGGCCAGCTGTTCGGCGCTGAGTACGCCGGGAATATGTAACATCATGATGAAATACTCATTTCGTTATAAATGGATAAAGCCCCGTCAGGGGCTTGCAATAACTAGGGTGCTGCCATGACTTGAATGCCACTGTGCTCCTGCTGGAAGGGCAAAAGGAATGACTCCATCGGCCCTCTGCGCCAGGGATGGCGCGGTGGAGCCCCCAGGGAAGGGTTTACGGCGAGCCGGTGGAGTTGGCCTTTTGGCCGACATACACGGCTCCGACAGATGGCTTTGCTATCAGACAGCACTGCTGCCGGCACCTGCACTGCGAAGCACCAGCACGGTTACCTTCGCCGACACGCTTCAAGCCCATCCATGGGACGCTCGGCAAATGCCATCCCTGGCATTTGACGGTCGGCTACGGTAATCCCTGCTGCTACTTCGAGCAACGCCGAGTCGCTGACAGATTGCTTACAGCTCATCATCGCAGTAGATGATTAGCCTCAGAATCGATAGTTAGCGGACAGCACTGCCGAGCGGCCGTCGCCCAGCTCGACTGCCGAGCTGCGCGTATCGGTACCCGGACGACCGCGCACCCGCTCCACGTACTCTTCGTCAAACAGGTTGTTCACGTTAAGTTGCAGGCTCAGTGCCTCGTTCAGCTGGTAAGAGGCCATGGCGTTGTGCAGCCAGTAGCTGTCAATCTTGGCGTCCACATCGGAGGCCACATAACGAGAGCCGACATAACGGGCGCCGTAGCCGATTTCCAGCCCGGAGGCCAGTTCATAGGTGGTCCACAGGTTGCCGCTGTTGCGCGGCGTGTTACCCAATGGCTGACCTTCGGCCGAGCGGCCTCCGGTCTGCGGCGCGGCCGCCGACTTCAGGGTTTCGCTGTCAAGCAGGGTGTAGTTGGCAAATACCTTCCATTGTTCGGTCAGCTCACCGGTCAGCCCCAATTCCACACCCTGCACCCGCTGCTCGCCGGCCAGTTCCAGTTCATTGGTCAGCTCGTTGGTCTCCCGGGCGTTGGTTTTATCGACCCGGAACAGGGCGCCGTCGAGTCCCAAACGGCCATCCAGCAGCTCCCACTTGGTGCCCAGCTCCCAGGTGTTGTTTTTCTCGGGCTTCAGGTTTTCGCCCGAGACTCGGCCAGAGGTGGCCAGCGCTTCGGCCGACGGGTTGAAGGAGGTGCCGTAGGCCAGATAGATGCGACCATTGTCTGCCGGTTTGAATACCAGCCCGGCACGACCGCTGAACATCTGATCGCTGCTGCTGGTAGTGAGGCCGCTGTCTTTGTTGGTGGTTTCACCGGATACCCAGTCGTGGCGCAGGCCCAGGCTGAGATCCCACTGCGGATGCAGGGTGACGGTATCGAACACGTAAAGCGCACGGGTATCCAGCTCGGCATCGGTGCCGCCGCGCGGAGTGTAGCTGGTGTCACCGCTCCAGTGTCCCGGCGGGTTATTGATCTCGTAACCATCCGTCGGATACGGATGCGCTCCGCTACCCAGTCCCAGGTTGGACGAGGTCAGATCATAGCTTTCCCGGGAAATTTCGGCACCGATCAGCATGTCATGCTCAAGGCCGGCAGTGTCAAACTCGGTGCTCAGGCCGGTCTGGTTGACCCACAGTTCGGTCTGGGCATCGCGCCGATAAGCCTGGGGGCCGGCCGGCAGGTAATTACCCTCGGGCAGAACAGTGTTATCCGGTCTGACGATACTGATATGAGCAGCAGAAATGGTGGTGTCTCTGTCTACCCGGCTGTAACGGGTCTGGTTCTCGAGGCGAACGGTATCGTTCAGCTCGTGCTCCAGTTTGAGGGTAACGGCATCGGACTGGATTTTCTCTTCATCCAGGTTGCGCCAGCCGAAGTAACTTTCCGAATCCACACCGGGCAGTATCTTGCCGTCGCGAGCCGGCAGACCGTAGTCGGGCAAGTTATCGTCGGTCTGATGGAAATAGCTCAGGGTGGCCCGGGTCTGCTCGCTCAAGCCGATGGTAACGGAAGGCGCAATACCGAAGCGCTGGCGGTCAACCTCATCGCGCCCCGGCACCTCGTTTTCGTGCGCCATCAGGTTGATGCGGGCCGCACTGTCCACCCCCACACCATCCAGCGTCTTGTTGGCATCCAGCGTCAACCGGTGATAATTATCGGTGCCGATGCCGACGCCCACTTCGGCAAAGTCGCGCTGCTTCGGGGCCTTGCTGACCTGATTGATGGCACCGCCGGTGGTGCCGGCGCCGCCAAATACCGAGTTGGGCCCCTTCAGCACTTCCACCTGTTCGATATTGAAGGTGTCGGTACGGTTGTTCTGGCTGCTGTCACGCAGGCCGTCGATCTGCATGTTGGAATTGGCACTGAAGCCGCGAATATTGATCTTGTCGCCGGAGCCACCACCGCCCTCGCCCGCATCGAAGGTAATGCCCGACACGTTCGACAGCACCTGCCGCAAACTCAGCGCCTGCTGCTCTTCCATCACCTTCTTCGTCACCACGGTCACGGTCTGCGGCGTCTCCAGCAGCGGTTTTACGTACTTGGACGAGGCCGACTCGTTCGCCTTGTAGCCCTGCTCGCGTACATCCTGGACGGTAATGATATCGAGCTGGGTGACATCCGGCGATTCGGCCTGTGCCGGAACGGCCAGGGCCGCCACCGCCAGACCCACGGCCGACGCCATCATTTTTCTGGGAGGAAGAGCGGAGGACTGAATAAAGGTATGCACGAACTACTCCTTGTAAAAACCGAAAGATAAAACCATAAAACCAAAGGAGAAGCATTCTCATTTATTTTTTGATTTAGATCAAATCGAGCTACTACATTTTCGAATGGTTCCCTGTAAGCAGATAAGGCGGCTCGTACGGCAGGATCAAAAAAGCCAGCCCGAAGGCTGGCTTTGACGTTCACACTGTCACTTTGGCGGTTTAGATGGCCTGCTGGAAAATCACCGTGTCGGCTTTTTCCACATAGCTGTCCAGCTCATCGAAGTTCAGGTAACGATAGGTGTCGGCCGCGGTGGCATTCAACTCTCTGGCGTAGGTCTGATATTCCTCGACCGTCGGCAGCTTGCCGTGAATGGCGGCCACGGCAGCCAGCTCGGCAGACGCCAGGTACACGTTGGCGCCCTTGCCCAGACGGTTGGGGAAGTTACGGGTAGAGGTCGACACCACAGTGGTGTTGTCGCCTACCCGCGCCTGGTTACCCATGCACAGGGAGCAGCCCGGAATCTCGATGCGGGCACCGACCCGGCCGAAGATGCCGTAATAGCCTTCGACCGTCAGCTGATCCTTGTCCATCTTGGTGGGCGGTGCCACCCACAGCTTGGTCGGCAGCTGGCCCTTGTACTTGTCGAGCAGCTTGCCGGCGGCACGGAAGTGACCGATGTTGGTCATGCAGGAGCCGATGAATACCTCATCGATCTGCTCGCCGGTCACGTCGGACAGCAGGCGGGCGTCGTCCGGATCGTTGGGGGCACACAGAATGGGCTCCTTGATCTCGCTCATGTCGATTTCCAGTACGTGGGCGTACTCGGCATCGGCATCCGCTTCCAGCAGCTCGGGGTTGGCCAGCCACTCTTCCATGCCCTTGATGCGGCGTTCCAGCGTACGCGGGTCACCGTAGCCTTCGGCCATCATCCACTTCAGCATCACGATGTTGGAGTTGAGGTATTCGGCAACCGGCTCCTTGTCCAGCTTGATGGTACAACCGGCGGCGGAGCGCTCGGCGGTGGCATCGGCCAGCTCGAACGCCTGCTCGACTTTCAGCTGGGGCAGACCTTCGATTTCCACCACACGACCGGAGAACTCGTTGATCTTGCCTTCTTTGGCCACGGTCAGCAGACCGTTCTGAATGCCGTAGTAAGGGATGGCATGTACCAGATCACGCAGGGTGATGCCGGGCTGCATTTCGCCCTTGAAGCGCACCAGTACCGATTCCGGCATGTCCAGCGGCATCACGCCGGTGGCAGCGGCAAAGGCCACCAGACCGGAGCCCGCCGGGAAGGAAAGACCGATGGGGAAACGGGTGTGGGAGTCACCGCCGGTGCCCACGGTATCGGGCAGCAGCATGCGGTTCAGCCAGGAGTGAATAACACCGTCGCCCGGACGCAGCGAGACACCGCCCCGGTTCATGATGAAGTCCGGCAGGGTGTGATGGGTGGTCACGTCTATCGGCTTGGGATAGGCGGCGGTATGACAGAACGACTGCATGGTCAGGTCGGCAGAGAAGCCCAGACAAGCCAGATCTTTCAGCTCGTCCCGGGTCATGGGACCCGTGGTGTCCTGAGAGCCAACGGTGGTCATCTTGGGCTCGCAGTACTGGTTGGGGCGCACGCCTTTCACGCCGCAGGCCTTGCCTACCATTTTCTGGGCCAGGGTAAAGCCCTTGCTGGAGTCGGCCACGGCAGCCGCACGCTTGAACACGGTAGAGGCATCCAGACCCAGCGCTTCGCGGGCCTTGTCGGTCAGACCGCGACCGATGATCAGCGGAATACGGCCGCCGGCGCGAACTTCGTCCAGCAGCACGTCGGTTTTCAGCTTGAAGGTGCTGACCACTTCATCGCTGTCGTGACGGCAGACCTTGCCTTCATAGGGATAGATGTCGATCACATCACCGGTATTCAGCTTGGTGACATCGCATTCGATGGGCAGGGCACCGGCATCTTCCATGGTGTTGAAGAAGATAGGGGCAATCTTGTTACCGATACAGATGCCGCCGGCGCGCTTGTTGGGCACGAACGGAATGTCGTCACCCATGTGCCACAGCACCGAGTTGGTGGCGGACTTGCGGCTGGAGCCGGTACCGACAACGTCACCCACGTAGACCAGCGGGAAGCCTTTTTCTTTCAGCGCTTCGATGGCGGTGATCGGGCCGATCACGCCTTCTTCGTCCGGCTCGATGCCGGGACGACCGTTCTTCAGCATGGCCTGCGCGTGCAGCGGAATGTCCGGGCGGGACCAGGCGTCCTGGGCCGGAGACAGATCATCGGTGTTGGTTTCGCCGGGCACCTTGAACACCGTCATGGTGATCTTGTCGGCCAGTTTGGGGCGCTGCAGGAACCATTCGGCCTCGGCCCAGGACTGCATCACCTGCTTGGCGAAGGCATTGCCGGCCTTGGCCTTTTCGTCCACGTCGTGGAAGGCGTCGAACATCAGCAGGGTGTGGCTCAGGGCCGTGGCGGCGATCGGCGCCAGGGCGTCAACGTCCAGCAGCTCGACCAGGGGGGCGATATTGTAACCGCCCTGCATGGTGCCAAGCAGGTGGGTAGCCTGCTCGGCAGACACTACGGGGGAGCTCACTTCACCCTTGGCCACGGCCGCCAGAAAACCGGCTTTTACATAAGCGGCTTCATCAACACCCGGGGGGATACGGTTGGACAGTAGTTCATAAAGAAAGGATTCTTCGCCGGCGGGGGGATTTTTGAGTAATTCAACCAGGGCGGCAACTTGCTCTGCGTCGAGGGGTTTGGCTACCACTCCCTCGGCGGCACGTTCTTCGACGTGTTTACGATAGGCTTCAAGCACGACTGTATCCTCTTATTATCATTCGCCATCTAGGGCGGGAATATCCTTGTTTGGCGCGTCCTTGCTGGGGGCTAGTCCCTTGCGGATGCCGCAGCAGTATATAAGTTTTAACCGTAAATTAAAATCGAGCCCCCCTGCCCTTTGGTCGAATACGAGACTAAGCCGATGTTTTTAAAATAATTATCGACTCGTTCAACCCCACTCAAGGCTAATACAAGCCATTAACATCAGAAGCTGAACAGGTTGCCGAAATACAGATACACACTGCTTTTATCTCCTTCCCCCAGCCCATAGGCCAGATACAGGGGCCCCCAGTTGGTATCCACACCGATGAAAACACTACCGGCCATCAATGCCGATTCCCAACTGACCTCGGCGCCGGTATTCCACACCCCGCCCCGTTCCAGCGAGCCGCCCAGGTAGACCGGCGAACGGAAGACGCCGAAGTCGTTATCAAACCAGCGGTAGTGGTACAAAAGGCCGCCAAAGCCGCTGTAGCGCCCGTTGAGTTGATCGCGCTGATATCCGGAAAGGTTGAACAGCCCCCCCAGGCTGCGGGCAAATACCGGTACTTCCTGCTCGGCGCTGGAGCCTCCCAGAACCAGCTTGCCGATAAGGGTATGACGCTCAAGCTGATAGGGTCTGAGCCACTCCAGCTCGTAATCCAGTCCGCTCACACTTTCTCTGCTCCCCGCAGCGTTCAGACTGTTGCGGAAATAGCCCAGCCGCAGCTCGGCCGCCTCGCCATGAGTGGGAAAAAACACGTTATCCAGGGTATCGTGACTGAAGCGCAGATAAGGACCAATAGAGTCTATATCCAGCTGATCATCGGTATTGCGTGCCTCGATATCGCCCGTCAGTCCCTGTACCCCCAGCGCCAGCTCGCTCCAGGGGCGCAGGTTGTAGCCCAGCTCGGTGCTGAAACGCCAGGTGGCATAATCCACTACCAGGCTGGTCAGGGGACGAAACAGCTCATACTGGGGATCGGTGGTATCGAAGAAGAAGCTGCGACTGCGTTTGTCATATTCTCCGCGCAGCTTCCAGAACAGGTCGTAGTCGGTGTCCAGCGGGGTATAAAACTCGCTGGCCAGCTGTTTGTTGCTGCCGAAGGTGGTCTCCAGCAACCACTCGCCCCCCAGCATGTTGATATTGGTACGACGGAACTGGGCGCCGATTTCATAATTGGATTGACTGGAGAAATCATCTTCCAGCGCAAACTTCAGATCGACAAAGCCCGGCCCCCAGCCCTTTTCGCTGGTTTCTACCGTCAACACCTGCTTGTCGTCCTGCTCTTCAATGCGATAGCTGACCCGTTCGAAGGCATCCAGCGCATAGAGTCGGCGCACCCCGGCTTCCAGATCCTCGGTTTGATGAAACCGGCCCGGTACCACCCCCAGCACATCGCGGATCACCGCCTCGCTGAGCCCGGAGCGATTCTTGACTTCGATGCGATCCAGATAGACGGCGTCGGAACGTTGCAGCTGCGCTCGCCGGTCGAGCTTGCCGGATTGGTAGGCAAAGTAGTCTTCCTCGCTCAGCGCCAACGCCTGCAGCCGGGGTAGCAAGGCCTGTGCCGCCGCTTCACCACGGCGAATGGCCTCGGGCATCAGCTCGAAGTCGCCGACACCGATGCCGTCGATAGCCGGGGTGAGCAGCATGTCCTGATCCGACATCAGGGCAAGCTGGCGTTGTGTACTGGAGCGGGTCAGGTAATTGGTGAGCTGGCTGACCATGGCCAGGGCGCCGTCCAGCTGTTTTCGGGACAGCATGGCATCACCGATATCGACGGCAATCACCACATCGGCGCCCATCGCCTTGGCCACATCCACCGGCATGTTGTTGACCACTCCGCCGTCGGCCAGCAGGCGCCCCTCAATCTCTACCGGCTGCAGGGCGCCCGGCACCGACATCGAAGCCTGCATCGCCGTCGCCAGGTGCCCTTCTTTCAATACCACCGGAGTGACGGTTTCCATGTCGGTGGCCACGGCACGAAACGGAATGGGCAGCTCGTCGAAGCTGTGCAGACCCGGCAGGTTGAGCGTACTTTGTCGCAGCAGCGCCCCCATGGCCTGGCCCTGAAAGAAACCGGCGGGCAGGCTCAGCTGCCAGTTTTTGTTGATGCCGACATCGGTGCGCAACAAAAACTCGTCGTTCTGACGCTTGCGCCTGAGCGACAGCTGATCCCGCCCCACCTTGTCCTGATAGCCCTGATTCCAGTCGAGCGCCAACAGCTGCCGCTCCAGCTCGGTGGCATCCAGCCCCAGCGCATACATGCCGGCCACATAGGCGCCCATGCTGGTGCCGGTAACGATGTCGACCGGTATACGGTGCTGTTCCAGCACCTTGATCACCCCGATATGGGCCGCGCCTTTCGCCCCGCCGCCACTCAGCACCAGGGCGATTTTCGGCCGCTCAGTCTGAGTCGCGCCCTGAGCATGGGCTGCAATGGTGCTCAGCAAGAACAGCAGGGGGAGTAGGTAACGGCGCATGGGGTTATCTCGAGGCGATAAGGTAACGCCATTGTAGGTGCTGACCACAGCGGCAGGAAGCGAGAATACGGTCGTTAAAAAGCACCGAACACCGTCAGGGGCGACGCTCGGTGCATATAGGAGTCATCGGGGCCGAGGCTCACGCCGATTGAGCGGGCCTCGACACGACGAATTCAGGCGGGCAGTCGAAAGCGGCCAACCTGTCTTTGCAACTCGGCACTGAGCCGGGCCAGCTCGGTACTGCTGGCGGCAGTTTGTTCGGTGGCGGCGGCGGAATGATCCGACAGCTCACGAATACTGAACACCGAGCGATTGATTTCCTCCGCCACCGAACTTTGCTGCTCGGAGGCGGTGGCAATCTGGCTGTTCATCTGCTGAATATCCGATACCGAACGGGTAATAGCTTCAATCGAAGCACCCGCTTCGTTGGCAATGGTGACGGTGTGCGCCACCACATCGGTGCTTTCTTTCATCATCACCACCGACTCCTGCGCCTTGCCCTGCAATCCCCTGATCAGGGTTTCAATTTCGGCGGTGGCCTGCTGGGTACGCTGGGCCAGGGCCCGCACCTCGTCGGCGACCACCGCAAAACCGCGGCCCTGTTCACCGGCCCGCGCCGCTTCTATCGCCGCGTTCAGCGCCAGCAGGTTGGTTTGCTCGGCCACCCCCTTGATCACATCGAGAATGCTGCCGATGTTCAGGCTTTCCGCTTCCAGCTGATTGATGGTGTTCAGCGACTTGCCGATATCTTCCGCCAGCTTGCCGATCTGACTGCTGGTCATATTGACTTTTCGGTTGCCGTCGCCGGCCTCGGTATCCGCCGTATTGGCCGAGCCAAAGGCGGTTTCTGCGTGGCGGGCCACTTCCAGCACGGTAGCGGCCATTTCGTTCATGGCGGTAGACACCTGCTCCAGCTCAAGTCGCTGTTGGTTAACGCCGGAACGACTCTGTTCCGACACCGACGACAACTCTTCCGCCGAACCGGCGATATGGTTGGCACTCTGATTGAGTTCGCTCACCAATTGGCGCAGGTTCACGGTCATGGTCTGCATTCGGTTCATCAGCAGACCCAGCTCGTCCTTGCGCCGGTGTTTGATATCCTGACTCAGGTCGCCCTCGGCAATGCGACTGGCCTGGTCCACCAGCAACTGCAACGGCTTGACGATACCCAGCGTAATCAGCACGGCAAAGAAGATGCCTGCCACCAGGCCGGACAGCGTGACCAGGAGGATCAAGAGCCGCGAGCCATTGCTGTCGGCGGCCATGCTCACCTGCTGACTGGCCAGCAGTGCTTCGGATGCCGTGGCTATCTCTGTGGCCAGCTTATCGATACGCTGCTCGATATCATCCAGCCCATTCACCGTTGCGATAAAGTTCTGCTGCTGTTGCTGAAATTGCTTGAGCAGCTCCAGCAGCTCTTTTATGTCGGCGTCGTCCTGCATGTGCAGTCGATTTTCCAGGGTAAGCAGTAGCCCATTCAAACGGGAAGACAGCTGTATGGCGTCACCTTCATTGCCACTGAGGGCAAAGTCTTTCTGGCTCAGGCGGATGCCGGTCAGGCGCACCAGCCAGCTCATGGCACTGACGTCGCTGGCGCTGAGGTATTCGGCCCGCTGCTGGGCGGAAAAACCCAGCGCATTGAGATCGAACAACTGCTGCTGCGCCGCTTCGTTCAGCTCAAGCATCTGTTTCAGCTCGGTGTCATAGGCCTGGGTGCCGGTCAGGATCCGCTCGATCAGCGCCTGATTTTCCGTCATATCCAGTGACTGCCGCAGCTGCTCCGCCCGCTCCGACGCCTGGGCAATGTGCGATCGAGCCTGGGCCAGCCGCTCGGGATCGTCCAGTAACAGATAGTCCTTCTCGAACAGGCGGGCCTTGGTTACCAGCAGGTCGATGCTGGAGGACTGCGCCAGTTTGTTCGACCGATCCAGCACGGACGACAGGGCATAAAAACTGATACCGGCGATGATTAGCGTCGCCAGTATCACCAACGAAAAACCCAGGGTCAGTTTAACCCTGACACTCAAGGAGCCTAATTTGGAGAACATCGCGTATTCCTTTACAGGGGGCTGTTGTTAATACCTTGTTTCAATCAACAACCATATCGGCTGTCGGTAAAAAGTGTGAAGTATTTCCGCGTGAAAGGTGATCAAGGACACAAATGAAACAAAACCAATTTCTCACCCGCCACACAGACCGGCGGCAAGAAACAAAAAACGGGTATAGATCGGTATGAAGTGAACGGGAGTGGAAAGCAGACAAAAAAACGCCCGGCAAAGCCGGGCGTTTTTACTGACAAAACCGCAGAAGAAACTTACTTCTTCTTCTTGGCCTTGGCGTTCGGCATGTCGGTGATGGAGCCTTCGAATACTTCGGCGGCCATGCCCACAGACTCGTGCAGCGTCGGGTGAGCGTGAATGGTCAGCGCGATGTCTTCGGCGTCGGCACCCATTTCGATGGCCAGACCGATTTCACCCAGCAGCTCGCCGGCGTTGGTACCGATAGTGGCACCACCCAGCACGCGATGAGTTTCCTTGTCGAAAATCAGCTTGGTCATACCGTAGGAAGAGTCGGACGCGATGGCACGGCCGGAGGCCGCCCAGGGGAAGCTGGCCACTTCAACATTCAGGCCTTTTTCCTTCGCTTCCTTCTCGGTGATACCTACCCAGGCAACTTCCGGCTCGGTATAAGCGATGGACGGAATCACTTTCGGGTCGAAGTAGTGCTTCATGCCGGCGATGACTTCGGCCGCCACGTGGCCTTCGTGCACACCCTTGTGGGCCAGCATCGGCTGACCGACGATGTCGCCGATAGCATGGATGTGCGGCACATTGGTACGCAGCTGCTTGTCGACGTTGATGAAACCACGCTCGTCGACGTTGACACCGGCTTTCTCGGCGTCCAGCGACTTGCCGTTGGGGGTACGGCCGATGGCCACCAGTACGGCGTCATAAACGGTGGTGTTGCTCTCGCCTTTCTTGTTTTCCATGGTCACGTGAATGCCGTCGTCTTTGGCTTCTACGGCAGTAACCTTGGTTTCCAGCATCAGGTTGAACTTGTTTTTAACCTGCTTGGTATAGATCTTGATGAGATCTTTATCGGCGGCCGGAATCACCTGGTCGAACATCTCGACCACGTCAATCTTGGAACCCAGTGAGTAGTACACGGTTCCCATTTCCAGACCGATGATACCGCCACCCATGACCAGCAGCTTCTCGGGCACTTCTTTCAGTTCCAGCGCGTCGGTAGAGTCCCAGATGCGGGGATCTTCATGCGGAATGAACGGCAGTTGGATCGGACGAGAGCCGGCGGCGATGATGGCGTTGTCGAAGTTGATGGTGGTGTTGCCACCCTCGCCTTCCACGACCATGGTGTTGGCACCGGTGAACTTGGCAAAACCGTTCACGACCTTGACCTTGCGCATCTTGGCCATGCCGCCCAGACCCTGGGTCAGCTGACCGATCACTTTTTCCTTGTGTGCACGAACCTGGTCCAGATCGATTTTGGGCTCGCCAAAAGTGACACCATGGCTGGCCATCATCTTGGATTCTTCGATGACCTTGGCGATGTGCAGTAACGCTTTGGAAGGGATACAGCCAACGTTCAGACAAACGCCGCCCAGAGTTGAATAACGCTCAACGATTACGGTTTCCAGACCCAGATCGGCAGCACGGAAAGCGGCAGAATAGCCAGCAGGACCCGCGCCCAATACCACAACCTGAGCTTTGACTTCTTGACTCATGGTGACCTCTATTATGATTTTTAGCCCCGTTCAAGCAATGGTCGCTGAAAAGTCCAGACTCGATATGACCACTACAGGTTAAACGGGCCAAAGTTTACTGTTCTGTTATAGAAAAGAAAGTAAAAAGGCAGGCGAATGCCTGCCTTGTCACATTAAAGGGCTAAACGACGAAGGTCGCTCAACACACCACTCATCATGGTGATGAAACGAGCACCGTCGGCGCCGTCAATCACCCGGTGGTCATAAGACAGCGCCAGCGGCTGCATCAGGCGAGGCTCGAACTCTTTGCCGTTCCATACCGGCTTGATGCTGGACTTGGACACACCCAGAATGGCCACTTCCGGCGCATTCACGATGGGGGTGAACTGGGTGCCACCGATGCCGCCCAGAGACGAGATGGTGAAACAGCCGCCCTGCATGTCGGCCGCGGTCAGCTTGCCGGCACGCGCCTTCTTGGAGATTTCGCCCAGTTCCAGCGCCAGCTCGCGAATGCCTTTCTTGTTGACATCGCGTACTACCGGAACCACCAGACCGTTGGGGGTATCTACCGCCACACCGATGTGGATGTACTTCTTCATGATCAAAGACTGCTCGTCTTGTGACAGTGAAGAACAGAACTTGGGATAGGCTTCCAGCGCCTTGGCAGCCGCCTTCATGATGAAGATCAGCGGGGAGATCTTGTAACCCAGCTTCTGCTTCTCGGCAATGGTGTTTTCCTGCTTGCGGAAGTCTTCCAGCTCGGTGATATCGGTTTCGTCAAACTGCGTCACGTGCGGGATTTTCACCCAGTTGCGGTGCAGGTTGGGACCGGAGATCTTCTGAATGCGGGTCATGGCCACTTCTTCGACTTCACCGAACTTGGCGAAATCAACCTTCGGCCAGGCCAGTACGGCCATGCCGCCGCCCGCTACTGCAACACCGGCGGGTTGCGCGGCAACCTGCTTGATGATGCCCTTGACGTAGGTCTGCACGTCTTCTTTCAGGATGCGGCTCTTGGGACCGGTAGCGGCAACCTTGGACAGGTCGACACCGAATTCACGGGCCAGACGACGCACTACCGGCGTGGCGTGCACGTAGGCGTTGTTCTCGACGAACTCGGCCTTGGCGGCAGGCGCGGCAGCCGCAGGGGCTGCTTTAGGGGCTTCTGCTTTCGGTGCTTCTGACTTGGCCGGTGCAGCAGCTGGGGCAGCTGCAGGAGCGGCACCTTCCACTTCAAACACCATCACCAGAGAGCCGGTAGAGACCTTGTCGCCGGTGGCGATTTTGATTTCCTTGACCACACCGGCGAAGGGTGCAGGCACTTCCATCGAGGCCTTGTCACCTTCCACGTTCAGAATGGACTGCTCGGCTTCCACCTTGTCGCCCACGGCAACCATGATTTCAGTCACTTCGACTTCGTCACCGCCGATGTCGGGCACGTTAACGTCTTTGGCTTGCGGTGCAGCAGAAGCCGCAGGCGCTGCTGCCGGAGCAGAGGCCTCGGGGGCTGCCGCAGGAGCCGCTTCGCCCGCCACTTCGAAGACCATGATCAGCGAGCCGGTGTTGACCTTGTCGCCAACGGCTACTTTGATCTCGACCACTTTACCGCCGAAGGGAGACGGGACTTCCATGGAAGCCTTGTCGCCTTCTACCGCGATCAGGGTCTGCTCTTCGGTCACGGTGTCGCCGACGGCAACGGAGATTTCGGTCACTTCGACTTCATCACCACCGATGTCCGGCACCTGAACTTCTTTCAGGGCAGAAGCCGCAGCGGCCGCGGGGGCTGCTGCAGGGGCTTCGGCCGCAGGTGCCTCAGCCGGGGCGGCGGCGGCGCCCTCTGCTTCGAATACCATGACCAGGCTGCCGGTGTTGACCTTGTCACCCACGGCAATCTTGATTTCCTTGACCACGCCGGCGGCGGGGGCCGGTACTTCCATGGAGGCCTTGTCACCTTCCACGGCGAGGATGGACTGCTCTTCCTCGACCTTGTCGCCTACAGCTACCAGAATCTCGGTTACTTCAACCTCGTCTGCGCCGATATCCGGCACCAGAATATCTTTAGACATGTATTACCCCTTATGCGTACAGCGGGTTGATCTTGTCGGCGTCGATGCCGTACTTGGTAATGGCATCGGCCACAACCTGCTTGTCCAGCGTGCCCTGTTTGGCCAGCTCGGTCAGTGCAGCAATCACCACATAGTGCTTGTTGACTTCGAAGTGGCGACGCAGGTTTTCACGGCTGTCGGAACGACCGAAACCATCGGTACCCAGTACCTTGTAGCTGACGGACGGCATGAAGGCACGAACCTGATCGGCGTAGTTCTTCATGTAATCGGTGGCAGCGATGGCCGGCTCATTGCCCATTACCTGAGCGATGTAAGGCACGCGCGGCTCTGAAGTCGGGTGCAGCATGTTCCAGCGCTCGACGTCCTGACCGTCACGGGTCAGTTCGTTGAAGGACGGTACGCTGAACACGTCGGAGCCGATACCGTACTCTTCAGACAGAATCTTGGCCGCTTCACGCACGTCGTTCAGTATGGTGCCGGAGCCCATCAGCTGAACCTTGCCCTGGTCGCCGGCAACGGTATCCAGCTTGTAGATACCCTTGCGAATACCTTCCTCGGCGCCTTCCGGCATGGCCGGCTGATGGTAGTTCTCGTTCAGGGTCGTCAGGTAGTAGTAAATGTTTTCCGGGTTGTCGCCATACATGCGACGCAGACCGTCCTGCACGATAACCGCAACTTCGTAAACGTAAGTCGGATCGTAGGTCACACAGTTCGGGATCACGTTGGCCTGAATGTGGCTGTGGCCATCTTCGTGCTGCAGACCTTCACCGTTCAGGGTGGTACGACCGGAAGTACCGCCGATCATGAAGCCGCGCGCCTGTTGGTCACCGGCTGCCCAGCACAAGTCGCCCACACGCTGGAAACCGAACATCGAGTAGTAGATGTAGAACGGAATCATCGGGAAGTCGTTGGTGCTGTAAGAAGTAGCGGCAGCCAGCCAGGACGAAGTAGCGCCCAGCTCGTTGATGCCTTCCTGCAGAACCTGACCCTTGATGTCTTCCTTGTAGTAAGCCACCTGCTCACGATCCTGCGGGGTATAGGTCTGACCGTTGGGGCTGTAGATACCAATCTGGCGGAACAGGCCTTCCATACCGAAGGTACGGGCTTCATCGGCCAGAATCGGTACGATGCGCTCACCGATGGACTTGTTCTTGAGCATGATGTTCAGGGCACGCACGAAGGCCATGGTGGTAGACACTTCGCGCTTCTGCTCTTCCAGCAACGGCTGGAACTCGGCCAGCTCGGGGATTTGCAGCTTGTCGGTGGTTTGCTCCAGGCGAGTCGGTACATAGCCTTTCAGCGCCTGACGACGGGCATGCAGGTATTCGTGCTCGCGGGTGCCTTCCTTGATGTCGATGTAAGGCAGGTTCGGCAGCTCTTCGTCGCTCACTTCGATGTTGAAGCGATCGCGGAAGTGCTTGAGCGAAGACATGTCCATCTTCTTGACCTGGTGGGCAATGTTCTTGCCTTCGGCCGCGTCACCCATGCCGTAACCCTTGATGGTTTTGGCCAGAATAACGGTCGGCTTGCCTTTGGTGTCGGCGGCATTTTTGTATGCGGCATACATCTTGGCAGGATCGTGACCACCCCGGTTGAGGGCGAAGATTTCTTCGTCGGACATGTCCTTGACCAGTTCCAGGGTCTCGGGATACTTGCCGAAGAAGTGCTCGCGCACATAGGCACCGTCTTTGGACTTGAAGGTCTGGTAGTCACCGTCAACGGTTTCGTTCATCAGCTGAACCAGCTTGCCGCTCTTGTCTTTGGCGATCAGCTCGTCCCAGCGACGACCCCAGATAACCTTGACCACGTTCCAGCCGGCGCCGTTGAAGACACCGTCCAGCTCGTCGATGATCTTGCCGTTACCGATAACGGGGCCATCCAGACGCTGCAGGTTACAGTTGATAACGAAGCACAGGTTGTCCAGCTTCTCGCGGGCGGCGATGGTGATGGCGCCCTTGGATTCCGGCTCATCCATCTCGCCATCGCCCAGGTAGGCGTATACGCGCTGCTCGGAGCAGTCTTTCAGGCCACGGTTGGTCAGGTACTTCAGGAAACGAGCCTGATAGATGGCGTTGATTGGACCCAGACCCATGGAGACGGTCGGGAACTGCCAGAAGTCGGGCATCAGCTTGGGATGCGGGTAAGACGGAATACCCTTGCCGTCTACTTCCTGGCGGAACATGTCCAGCTGGGCTGCAGTCAAACGACCTTCGGCAAAGGCACGGGCATAGATACCGGGCGAGATGTGGCCCTGGAAGAACACCAGATCGCCGCCGTCTTTTTCGTTACGGGCGCGATAGAAGTGGTTGAACGCCACTTCGTACATGGTGGCACTGGAAGAGAAGGAAGACATGTGTCCGCCCAGATCCAGATCTTTCTTGGAGCCACGTAATACGATCATTACCGAGTTCCAGCGGATAATCGCACGAATACGACGTTCCAGATCCCAGTTACCCGGGTACTCAGGCTCGTCTTCAGACTTGATGCTGTTGACGTAGTCTGCGTGGGCATTTCTGGCCACAGCCACACCGGACTTGATGGCTTTGGTGGTGAGACGCTCGTAGATGTACTGGGCGCGCTCAGGTCCTTCTTGACGGATCAATGACTCGAGGGCGTCAAGCCACTCTTGAGTTTCTATTGAATCCACATCGTTGTTCAGGATATCAGACATGGCTGTTTCCTATCTCGTTTGGGGCACCTGCCCATGGGTTTCGTCGTTGCCGAAGGCGTTGTTATTCCTGCTGTCGATGTCGGCGCAAAGACCGCTGAATGCGGTTTTCTTCACGCTGAATGTCGAGCAGGGTTTCTTCAATAAAGGCCAGGTGCTCATGACAAGCATCCCTGGCCTGTTCCGGCTCGCGAGACAATATGCTTTGAATCAGATTGGCGCGATGTACGCGAATCTTTTCCACCATACCGGCGCGCCGGTTAAGAATTTTGATATTGCGCAAGATACTGCTTTCCAGCATCGGCTGAATGGCCCGCAACAGGTGCAGCAGCACCACATTGTGTGCCGCCGCCGCCACCGCGATATAGAACTCGGCGGCGGCCTTGGCTTCGGCCGGCAGATCGCCCAGCTCCTGCGCCTGCACTATGGCCTGCTGGGCATCACGGATGGTATCGAAGTCGGCTTCGTTACCGCGCGTGGCGGCATAAAAGGCGGAGATACCCTCCATCGTATGACGAAACTCCAGCAGGTCGTATTGCGACTCGGGATGTTCCGCCAGCAGCTGAAACAGCGGATCGGCCAGCCCCTTGGTCAGGGCGTTCTGCACATAGGTGCCGCCGCCCTGGCGCCGGGACACCAGCCCCCGCGCTTCCAGCTTTTGAATGGCCTCTCGTACCGAGGGTCGCGATACCGCGAACTGCTCGGCAAGCTCGCGCTCGGGCAACAGGCGTTGTCCGGGCTGCAGGCTGCCTTCCACTATCATCTGCTCGAGTTTGGCGGCGATGGTGTCGGCGAGTTTAGGCTGTTTGATACGCTGGTATGACATCGGGTCCGCTTAAAATTGGTAAGACCAATTAACACTGTTAAAAAAAGGTATCAGAGCGGAGATAAAATGTCCAATAAATTAATCCGGATTGCGCACAATAGATGGCAAAACAAGCAGAAAAACCCGGGCATCATTCAACACTAGATCAGGTATCACAAAACACCAGTCGCGGTGATTGGTAAGGCCAAATAAATTACTGTGAGGTGTGAGGTGTGAGGTGTGAGGTGTGAGGTGTGAGAAGAAGGAAAGTCTGAGAGCTCCTCAGCCCTTCCTCCTCACCCCTTACCCCTCACTGTAGTTAAGACTGCACCCGCAGTGACAGGTCCAGCGCCTGTACATGCTTGGTGAGGGCGCCGACCGAGATGAAGTCCACCCCGGTGGCGGCGTAGGCGGCGATGGTGTCCTGGGTGACGTTGCCGGACACTTCCAGTTGGGCGCGACCGCCGCTGGTGGCCACCGCCGTGCGCATGTCATCGGTAGAGAAGTTGTCGAGCATGATGATATCGGCGCCGGCATTCAGCGCCTGCTCCAGCTCGGCCAGGGATTCCACTTCTACTTCGACCGGTTTTTCCGGCTGCAGGCGACGCGCCTCGGCCACCGCCTTGTCGATGCCGCCACAGGCGAAGATGTGGTTTTCCTTGATAAGGTAGGCGTCATACAACCCCATACGATGGTTATGGCCACCGCCGCAGGTCACCGCGTATTTCAGCGCCTGGCGCAAACCGGGTACGGTTTTACGGGTATCCAGCAGGCGGCATTGGGTACCGGCCAGCAGATCCACGTAGCGGCGGGTCACGGTGGCCACGGCCGACAGAGTCTGGATGAAGTTGAGCGCGGTGCGCTCGCCGGTCATGATGGCGCGAGCCGGGCCGCTCAGGGTCAGCAGCCGCTGGCCGGCGGTGATCCGGTCGCCGTCGGCAACCAACCATTCAAGCCGGACTTCACCACCCAGTTGCACGAAGGTCTCTTCGGCAAAGGCCTTGCCACAGAAGATACCGTCTTCCCGGGTGATCAGGTGGGCCACCACCGGCTGCTGCTCGGGCAGCAGCTGGGCGGTAATGTCTTGCGCGGGATCCACAGTGCCGCCCAGATCTTCGGTCAGGGCCGCGGTCACATTAAAACGTATTTCTTGTTCCAGCATAGAATTCAGCATCTTGTTCAGCCTGTTATCCGATTTTTCATTGTCTTGTCTGTTTATTCGAGCTTTCGTGTTCCCACGAGCCGCATAAAACACAGCTATCAGCTTGCCTCTTAGCCAGTAGGAGAACAGCTTGGTTTTTAGCTCAAGTTTGCACACCGGACAAAGGGTCCGCTCCGCCGACTCGCTATGAACACCTCCATGTGCGCTCTCTGTTTCGTCCCTGAAACAGAAGGTCGGCTGAGCAGATCCCTTCGCCCTCCCTGATGCTGCAGAGTGGCCTGTAAGCACCGTCTTCGGGCAACATCGTATCAAGAAAAGGACAAAGATCCGGCGGCGTCTGCTCCGCCAGCTAAAGCGGCGGCTACAGCAATATTTGGGATCTCATCGCCATGCTTGTTTGGCTTATAGCTGACAGCTTAAGGCTTACAGCTTTCTTTATCGCTTCAGCGTCATCTGCCCGCCCCGCTGGATCAGTTCGAACTGTCGCAGGGCGTTCATGCCCAGCAGGATCTCGTCGCTGTCGGCAGGCATGATAATGGCGTTCAGATCGTACAGGGTGAAGGGACCCAAAGACAGGGTTTTCAGCCGGGTACGATAGCCGGTAACCACGCCCGCCGCCGTGCTCAGTCGTACCGCTTGTTCGACGTCCAGTCCCAGTCGGGCCGCCACCGCCTGCGGGATGGCCACCTGAGTGGCGCCGGTGTCCAGCAGAAACACCACCGGCTCGCCGTTGATACTGCCGCCGGCCAGATAATGCCCCTGCCGATTCTGCTCCAGCACTATGGTTCTGGCATCCAGCCGCTGTACCTGTTGGTTGGGGTTGTAATCATGCTCCAGCTTTTGCTGAAAATACCAGGTCAGCAGCACCATCCCCAGTCCCCACGCCAGCAGCCACATAATGCGGCCCAGCCGGCGCTGAGTATTGGTTGTCTTACCCATGCTGCCTTCCCCGGGGCTTGCCCCTTTGCTGTCGAGGCTTTTAGTATACCCCCAAGCTCCCTTACCTTGTGTGCCAATCATGTGCAAAGAGTGTGCAACCATGTCCCTGACCCCGCCCCTGAATCTGAATAACGACGGCTGGCTGTCTCCCGCCCGCCACTGCCCTTCGCCCCATTGCGATGAACGGCCGGACGGCGAAATTTCGCTGCTGGTGGTGCATTGCATCAGCCTGCCACCCGGGCGCTTCGGTGGCCCCCATATCGATCGGCTGTTTCTGGGCAATCTGAACCCGGATGAGGATCCCTACTTCGCCGGCATTCATCAACTGACGGTGTCGGCCCACTGCCTGATCCGCCGCGATGGCGAGCTGGTGCAGTATGTGCCCTTCAGCAAGCGGGCCTGGCATGCGGGCCGGTCCTGCTTCGAGGGGCGGGAGCGATGCAACGACTTTTCGATAGGAATCGAGCTGGAGGGCACCGATACCGGCAACTATACCGCCGCCCAGTACCGACAGCTGACCGCGGTCAGTCGGCTGCTGCTGGCCCACTATCCGGCCATCACCCCCGCGCGCATCGTCGGCCACAGCGACATTGCGCCCGGGCGCAAGACGGATCCGGGCACCGGCTTCGACTGGGACTTTGTCGAACGGTTACAGGAAACGCCGTAGTGCAGAAAGAGGAAAACAACCAATACAAAAAATAGGCATATTTGCGGGTGTTTTTCGCCGTTTGAACCCAAAATTTCTATCAATACATTGGGAAAAATTTCAAAGGCTTGCTATAGCTATTAGGCGGGCTTCAATTAGCGCCCCACTTAGGCACCCAGTGCGATAGCGTTAGCAACAACGTTTTATTGAATCAAGGATGACGATATGAACCAGCTTCCCGTTACACGCCGCCAGGGCGGCTTTACCCTGATAGAACTGATGATAGTGGTGGCGATCGTGGCCATACTGGCCGCCGTGGCCCTGCCGGCGTATCAGACCTATACCAAGCGAGCCAAGTTCAGTGAGGTAATAGCTGCGGTTGGTCCGGCAAAAACTGCGGTGGAAGTCTGTGTGCAAGGTGCTGTTGACGATACTGCCGCTGCAGGATGTGATGACGCCGGTACGAACGCTGCTTCTAGCTCATTTAACGATAAAATCGTCGCTAGTGTAAATGCAACAGAAACCACTGGAGTAATCACAATAACAGCGACAGGTGACTCCCAGTTTGATACTGGTACCGTATCCAATGTAACTTTCATACTCGAAACATCTGGCGCTGTATCCGCAGGTAGCCAAGTGGTATGGAATAGAAAAGGTAATTGTGTGACCGCTGGCCTCTGCTAATACATGACTATACCCATCAACACCTCCCAAAGCGGCCTGGCCAGAAGCCTGGCCGCTTCCGACCAGTTGAGCGCCGACCAGCTGACCCAGGCGCTCGCGCTGACCCGGCAGGAAGGCAAGTCGCTCAGTACCGTGCTGGTGGAACATCGGTTTCTGTCCAGTATCGAGCTGGCCCACTTCTGCGAGCGGGAATACGGGCTGCCGCTGACCGACCTGGACGAGATAGCGCCGGATCAGGTGCCGCCCCAGTACATGAGCATGGATCTGATTGAGCGCCATCATGTGGCGCCAGTCATGCTGCAGGGCCGGGTGCTGTATCTGGCGATGTCGGACCCTACAGACGTTGCCGCACTGGAAGACTTCGGCTTTCGTTTCAGCTTGGTTACCGACGCCGTTCTGGTAGAGGAAGACAAGCTGCAACTGCTGCTTGCTCGCCTGCAACAGGCCGGTGATACACTCGATCTGGATCATATCGAAGACACCGATATTGCCGATCTGGAGCTGGGTGAAGATCCCGAAGAGCGTTATCACGACGATCTGGGCAAGTCCGACGACGATGCTCCCATCGTCCGCTACATCAACAAGATCATACTGGATGCGGTGCGTCGCGAAGCCTCGGATCTGCACTTCGAACCCTATGAGCGCTTCTATCGTATTCGCTTTCGCATCGACGGCATGCTGCACGAAATCGCCTCGCCACCGGTCAACCTGGGCACCCGTTTTGCCGCCCGACTCAAGGTAATGGCGCGACTGGATATCGCCGAGCGACGATTACCGCAGGATGGTCGTATCAAGATCAAGCTGACCCGCAACAAGTCGGTGGACATGCGGGTCAACAGCCTGCCCACCCAGTGGGGCGAAAAAATCGTGATGCGAATCCTCGACAGTTCGGCCGCCAAGCTGGATATCGACAAACTCGGCTACGACGAACAGCAAAAACAGCTGTATCTGGATGCGCTGAAAAAGCCCCAGGGCATGATACTGGTAACCGGCCCGACCGGCTCGGGCAAGACGGTGTCGCTCTATACCGGCCTGAGCATACTGAACACCGTCAGCGCCAATATTTCCACTGCCGAAGATCCGGTCGAGATCACCCTGCCCGGCATCAATCAGGTGCAGATCAATCCCAAGTCGGGACTCAGCTTCGCCCATGCCCTGCGCGCCTTTCTGCGGCAGGATCCGGATATCATCATGGTGGGGGAAATACGGGATCTGGAAACCGCCGAAATCGCGGTCAAGGCCGCCCAGACCGGCCACCTGGTGCTTTCTACCCTGCACACCAACTCTGCCGCCGAAACCCTGACCCGCCTCAGCAACATGGGGCTGCCCGCCTATAACATCGCCTCGTCGGTCACCCTGATCATGGCCCAGCGGCTGGCGCGCAAACTCTGCCTCCATTGCAAGACGGAAGATACGCTGCCGGTGGAGCAGTTGCACCGGCTGGGCTTTCTCGCCGGCCAGGTTCACGAAACCATGACACTGTACAAGGCCGTCGGCTGCAAAGACTGCACCGACGGCTACAAGGGCCGCATCGGCATCTATGAGGTGCTACCGATGAACGATACCCTGGCCAACCTGATCATGGAGGGTGCCAACTCGCTGACACTGGCCCGGGCGGCGGCAGAGTCCGGCATGATCAGCCTGCGCCAGGCTGCGCTGGAAAAGGCCCGGCTCGGCATCATCAGCCTGGCGGAAGTCAACCGCATCACCCTTTAGCCGACGGCTCTCACCGGCCAGGAAACATAAGGATGTGTCATGGCAGCAGCCAAAAAAAACGGCGCTCAGCCCTACCAGTGGGAAGGCCTGAACCGACGCGGACAGAAGGTGTCCGGCTTTATGCTGGCGGCCAACGTGCAGGCGGTCAAGCGCGACCTGCAACGCCAGGGGGTCAGTACCACCAGGGTTAAACGCAAGCGCGAGAGCCTTCTTTCCCGGCGCAAGAATGTCATCAAACCGATGGACATCGCGGTAATCACCCGCCAGGTGGCCACCATGCTCAGCGCCGGGGTGCCTCTAGTGCAAACCCTGCAGATCATCTCCCGCTCCTCCCAGAAAAGCAGCATTCGCGAACTGACCGGAATCATTGCCAGCGATGTGGAAGGCGGCACCCCGCTCTCCGAGGCGCTGAAGAAATTCCCACGCCAGTTTGATGAGCTGTATTGCGATTTGGTGCATTCCGGCGAGCAGACCGGCGCCCTGGATCATATCTTCGCTCAGATTGCCATTTACCGGGAGAAGGCCGAGGCGCTGAAGTCGAAGATTAAAAAAGCCCTGTTCTACCCGGCCATGGTGATACTGGTGGCCATTATCGTCACCTCGATCCTGCTGCTGTTCGTGATTCCGCAGTTTGAAGAAATTTTCGCCGGCTTTGGCGCCACCCTGCCCATGTTTACCCAGATGGTCATCATGCTGTCGCGCTGGATGCAGGACTACTGGCTCTATATTCTGGCCGCCGGCGTGGCGGCGGTGTTCGCCTATGTACGCGCCTGGCGTCATTCGGAAAAAGTACGCGACGCCACCGATCGCTTTGTGCTGCGCCTGCCGGTGGTGGGCGACATATTGCACAAGGCCGCCCTGGCCCGTTTTGCCCGCACTCTGGCCACCACCTTTTCTGCCGGTATTCCGCTGGTGGAAGGGCTGGTCTCTTCCGCCGGCGCCAGCGGCAACGTGGTCTATCGTCAGGCGGTGATGATGGTTCGCACCGAGGTGATGGCCGGCATGCAGATGAACCTGGCCCTGCGTTCGACCCAGCTGTTTCCGGATATGGTGGTGCAGATGGTGATGATTGGCGAGGAGTCCGGCGCCATCGACGACATGATGAACAAGGTGGCGGTGATTTACGAACGGGAAGTGGATGATGCGGTAGACGGCCTTACCAGCCTGATTGAGCCGCTGATCATGGTGGTACTGGGTATTCTGGTTGGCGGCCTGGTCATTGCCATGTATCTTCCCATCTTTGACCTGGGTAACGTGGTACGCTGATGTGTGCCAACCGCCGGCCCCTATCAGACAAAGGGCACTGCTGGTTGACTGGCTGCCCTCGACAGACGATAGCGCTGCCTGGCGAAGCAATAGCAGGGATTGCCGGAGCCGACCGTCAAATGCCATGGAAGGCATTTGCCGAGCGCCCCAGGGAGGGGCTCGAAGCGTGTCGGCGCAGGTAACGCTGCCATTGCTTCGCTTTGCAGGCCTAACCTGCGATTCGTACCCCAAGTCAGATTAAAAGAAGCTCATCGTGGAAACCTCATGACCCAACTGCTCGACAATACCGCTCTGCTTTATATTATTATCCCCCTGCTCGGCCTGCTGGTGGGCAGCTTTCTCAATGTGGTGATCCACCGGCTGCCGCTGATGCTGCAACGCGACTGGCAGCAGGAATGCGCCGAGTTTAACGGTCAGCCGCCGGCCGAACTGCCGACCTTCAACCTGTGCACCCCCCGCTCCCGCTGCCCCCATTGCCAGCATCAACTGAGCGCGCTCGACAATATTCCCCTGCTTAGCTGGTGCTGGTTGCGGGGCCGCTGCCGCTATTGCCGGGCCGGCGTCAGCAAGCGCTACCCGCTGGTCGAACTGGCGTCGGCGGCGCTGGCGGCACTGGCGCTGTGGCGTTTCGGCGCCAGCCCCCAGCTACTGGCCGCCCTGCTGTTCAGCTGGGTGTTGCTGTGCATGACCCTGATCGACATCGATCACCTGCTGCTGCCCGACAACCTGACCCTGCCGTTACTGTGGCTGGGGCTGCTGCTGAACATCAACGACTTGTTCGTGTCCCTGTCCTCGGCCGTGCTCGGTGCCGCCCTGGGCTATGGCATACTGTGGAGCCTGTTCTGGCTGTTCAAGCTGGCCACCGGCAAGGAAGGCATGGGCTACGGTGACTTCAAGCTGCTGGCCGCCATCGGTGCCTGGTTTGGCTGGCAGGCGCTGCTGCCGGTGCTGTTGCTGGCGTCTCTGGTGGGCTCGGTGCTGGGGCTGGCGCTGATGGCCAGCAAGCGACTGGGGGAAGACAGGGTGCTGCCCTTTGGTCCGGCTCTGGCGCTGGCCGGCTGGGTGTATTTGTTGTGGGGAACCGACGTGATAAACATTTACTGGAGTCTGGCGCTGTGAGCTATGTCATCGGGCTGACCGGCGGCATCGGTAGCGGCAAGAGCACGGTGGCCAACCTGTTTGCCGAACTGGGCGTAGAGGTGGTGGATGCGGACATTATCGCCCGCGAGGTAGTCGCTCCCGGCGAGCCGGCGCTGGCCGCCATTGCCGCCCGTTTCGGGCCCGATATCATAGCGGCAGACGGCAGCCTTAACCGGCGCGAACTGCGCACCAGAGTGTTCGACAATCCGGCGGATAAAGACTGGCTCAACGCCCTGCTGCATCCGCTGATCCGTGAACGGATGATCTCGGCCTGCGCCGCCGCCCATTCTGCTTATTGCCTGCTGGTGGTGCCGCTGTTGGTAGAAAACAAGCTGACCGGTTTATGCCAGCGAGTACTGGTGGTGGATGTCTCACCCGAACAGCAGCTGGCCCGCACCATTCGGCGCGATCAGAGCAACGAGTCGCAAATTCGCGCCATCATGGCCGCCCAGGCCAGCCGGGAACAACGCCTGGCCGCCGCCGACGACGTTATCAATAACAACAGCCCCGACCAGGCGGGGCTGAAACAACAGGTGGCACGGCTGCACAGAGAGTATCTGGCCCGGGTCCGGAGCAACTAGTCCGGACCAAATGCTCAGAGGATCACACCGCCGCCCTCGGCGGTTTGCGTGCTTTCCCGGGGCGGTGACTTGCTGGCCGAGCTTTTACGCGGGGCCGGCTTGCGAACCGGCGCCTTGGCGGGACGCACTATCTGGCCTTTTTCCACCAGGCCGGCGTCTCCTTCCACCAGTCTGGCATAGGCCATTTTGGGCTTGACCGTGGTAATGCGAATCTTGCCAATGGCTTCTTCATCCTGGCCCAGCACCTCGCCGGTGTAGGGATCCACCAGTTTTTCGCCCAAGCTGTAGACGGTAAAGTAACTACCGTTTTTCAGGGTCTTGCCGCCCTGGTTGATGATCACCCGGTTTCCGGTCACGCCGATCACCCGCAGCGGATAGATATTCTCCATCGACTCCTGGAAAATCCGCGTTACCGCCTGGTTGATCAGCCCGTTCAGGTTGCCGTTGTTGGCACTCAGGCTGACGGTGTCGGACCACTTCACCTGCCGGGTGGGCACCTCGATGATCTGGTAGCGTACCCGCAACGCACTGCTGGCATAATGATTGACCTCGCCGGTGAGCGCCACGGTTTCGGACCAGCGGCGGGTGCCGACCTTTTCCACCTTGCCCACCACCATGTAGTCGAGCCCCAGCACCTGACCCATGCGGGCTTTTTCGGTCAGGGCGGTGTTATCGCTCTCCCACAGCCGGCGTTCTTTCTGATAGGCCTGATCCTGCTCTCGATCCAGCACCGCAAAGCGCCGGCTCTGGGTGTAGAGATCCTGCAAATCACGGCTGAAGGTGGCGCCATGGCTGCCCTTGAAAGGCAGCACCGCCAGCTTGCGCCGGCTGTCGGCGGACCTGCCCGCCGGCTTGTAGCGCAGCACGTTTACATGCAACTCCACCCGGCAACCGGCCTCATCGCACCGCTGCGACAGCATCTGGTAGCTGTCGACCATGCCCTTGGCGGCCATGCGGCCGTCTCGCTGGGTGTGGGTCAGGCTTTCGGTTTCACCGTTTTTCTTGTGCAGCAACTGCTCAACCTGCTGCGAGCTGTTGATGTCCACGCCGTTGACCTGACGCACCGCTTCCACCAGGGCGTTTTCTACCGCCAACTGCTCGGTCACACCAAAACCGCTCACCTGCACCGGCGTCACATCGGCCCAAGCGTGACCGGCCAGCAGGCACAATGGCAGCAGCGCTGCCAGCAACCATGTTTTCATGCTCTGCTCCTCAGAAATCCGATATGTCCATCATATCCATGCTGGCGCCCTGGTTGCCGCCACCCTGATAGCCGGTGGCCCCTTTCTGTCCGGGTACCTTGCCGGCCTTGAAGGTACGCATGGCCTGCTCTTTCTGCGGATGCCAGGCCACCACCACGCCGTTAATTTCACGATCGGAGGTCGGGTGTTTATGGGTCCAGCGCTTGGCCACCTGCAACCCCACCAGACCTTTGACCGACGAGCTCATTTTGGACATCTGCCGGGTCTCCTTGAGCAGCTTGGTGGTCAACTCTTCCAGGGTTTCCTCACCGGCATCGGTTTTGGTCAGGGTGGCGTTTTTTTCCCGCACCTGTCCCTTGCTGGTCTCGGTATTGACGCTGCCGTAGAGGTTGTAGGCCTCGGAAATATGGGCATAAGCCTCCTGCTCCGCCTCGATAAAGGCAAAGTCCCGGTTGTCGTTGCACTCTTCGTAGTCCACCGGGTTACAGTCGTTGCCGGCCATGCCGAAAGACACCAGCATGGGGTAACCCTGCTCGTCATGCATCAGCTTGACGCCGTATTCGTACATCAGGTTGGCCTTGTTGGACTCAAGAAAATTGTCCAGGTTAATCCCGCGCTTTTCCGGCTCGGGCTGCACATGCCCCTTGCTCTGACGCAGTGACGCCAGCACGTTTTTCATCTTGTTGGAGGTAGACAGTACCGCCGCCACCGAGGTGTTGCCGTTTTTATCGGTGATCTCGAAGGTGCGAATGATCATGGCACCGCCAATTTCACCCCGGGATTGGGTGTTTACGGTACGGCTGATGGCCTTGCGCATCATCAGCTTGCGCTTGGAAGGCGGTGCGGCGTTAAACTCCTGGGGATCCACCCCAAGCTCGACCAGCTTTTGATCGAGCGAGGCATCGGCCACCGCCACTACCTTGTCGAACATGGCTTCCAGCTTGCCGCTGCGCTGCAGCTCTTCCGGGGTAAATTCCGGCTGCTGGTTGGTCTTGAACGCCTCGCGCATCACCTCGGAAGAAATGCTGATATACAGCTCCTTGATCAGCGCTTCCCGCGCCTTGGTCTGGGCCTGCAGGTAGGCAATGCTGCGGGCATCGGCCCAGTCGGGCGAGGTGGGCGGGCGGGACACATCGGCCACGCCGAATTGCAGGAACACTTGCTGTCCGCGCCCCTGACGCCGGTAGGCGGCCTTGCGTGCCCGCACGTACTTGTCGGCCTGCTCCCTGACATGCTGGTGGGCGTTGTCGATGCCACGTTCGGCCGCCTTGACGATTTCTATTTCGGTCTGGGCCGGGGCGGCCTCGTCGACGATGACCGCAGCCGGCTGCGGCAACGAAGCCGGAGCCGGCCCTTCATGTGCAACCACGCAAGCGGAAGAAAGCCCCAGCAGCGCGGCCCAGTATAGATGCTTGTTCATATTTGCTGTCCTTTATTCAAAAAAACGGGGCTGCTTGAGCCCCGCCTTCATTACCAGGTGACGGTGCGATTATCACCGCGCTTGATGATGGGGTATTCTCCTTCCCAGTAGGCCAGACCGTTCTCCAGATTGGTCAGCGTCAGCTGGAAGTAGTAGTCGGACTGCTGGGTACGACGGTCCACCCGGTTGTTGCGCTGAATGATCTTGCCGCTCAAGCTGTAATCGGGCGCGATCACCTTGTGGTTTTTCTTGACGGTACTGCCCTTGACCATGGCCGAGTTACGCAGCTGGCGCACCTGCTGGGTCATGGCGTCTTCCGGCCCGTTCAGACCAATGGCGGTGGTGGTGATGAACTTGCCGCTTTGCAGCAGGCGCACGCGAATTTTCTTGGTGAGCTGATCGGTGTCGATACGCTGGGTGGTGTCGTTGATCATGGACGACACCGCCATCACGTAACGCCCGCCCTGGGCCGCCTTGGGATGCACCAGCAAGGGGCTGGCCACCATCTCGTCCACAGCCTGGGATGCCGCGCTTTCAAAGTCCTTGTAATCCAGCCCCATGACCACTGTCTGGTCCTGACCCGGGTTAACGTAGTGGGCGGTGGTGGCACAGCCGGACAGGGCCGCCATCAGGATCACCACGGAAACTTGTTTTTTCATTGTGCTCTCTCTTTTCTTAATTGTTACAGATTCATGACTTCAATCTGGGGCTGCTGTTGCGGGGAGGTGGCCTTCACATACACCAGGTGAAAACGACTTTCCGGATCCAGCGTCACTTCAAGCGGCTGATCCAGCTCGGACACCTTGATGTCCAGCTTGCCATTGGACGGGCGCTGAACCCTCGCCAGCTGCCACTCCTTGGGCAGGGCGCTCCAGTGACGAATATCGGCGCCGGTGGTGGCAGCCTGAGTGACACCAGCCACCATGCCCAGCAACTGGTTTTGATCCTTAAGCTGTTTCTGGGCCACGGTTTTCAGGGTGGCGCGAATCACTTCGCGGCTGAGGATGTAGGGAAATTCCGTTTTGAATTCGGCCTGAATAATGCGATCCATACTGGCCAGCGGACGGGTTTTTACCGGCCCCATCTTCAGGTTGGAAAAGGCCGCCGGACGCTCCACCAGTTTGGGCAGCGCAATGCCGCTGTAGCTGACATTGGAGGTAAAGACAAACAACGGCAGGTCGATGCGGAACTCTTCTTTTTTGCTGCCCAGACCATTTTCAAACAACACCCAGACCGTGGGTTTCTGGCGCTTCATGGACTGACCCCGGCGCAGGGCATTGGCCATGTTCATGTCGGTTTTTACATCGGCATGTTTGGTCAGGCCATAAACGCGCTTGAAGCTGGCGTGAGCCTTGCTGTAATCGCTTTTGTCCTGGGCCTTGAGCATGAAATACAAGCCGTGCAGGTAGGTGGCGAAGGGATTGACGTAACCGTCGTAGGCTTGCCACGCGGAAAGATCAACGCCCTGCTCGGCCAACAGGGGATCGGCCGCCTCCAGGGTGCGGTTGACGTTTTCCTTATCGACTTTTTCTTCCTCTTCTGCCAACTCTTTTTGCTGGTCGGCGATTTTCGAGGCGAAATGCTCGGCCGCCCGGCGCTGGCGATCCTCGGTGCGGTTCCATTCAATCCGGGCATTGCTGTAATCACCCTGAGCCATGAAATTCAGGGCCTTGTAGGCATTGAGCATGACGCCGTCATACTGGGTCTGGTGATAGCTGGTAATGCTGTCGTTCACCAGCATGGAGCCGGCCAGCTCGACGCCCTGCATCAGAAGATGCTTGGTGTCTTCATCCTTCATGCCGTTTTCGGCCTGATCAAACAGGCTGTTGGACTTGTCGTATATTTTTTCCTGGCGCATCAGGCTGGCAGCCTGCAAGGACCACAGCAGGTCGTCTGCTTTTCCCTCTTCATTCAGGCCGGAATGCTGTTCGGCAATGGTCAGGGCATCCAGGCTGCGTCCATCAACCAGCGCCTTGTCGAAATCACCAAATTTGTTTTTCTGATGCATGGTGGTACATCCGGACAATATCAGTACGCCGGCCAATACCAGGGGGAATTTTCCTGAAAGAGGGATCATGTTGTGTTCTTCCGTGCTCTTTTAATCGAGTTAATGAGTCCGTCAAATTCTGACGCACCCTATTTAACACAAAAAGAAGACCTATTTGAACCACTCATTAGTACTATAATGATATAGGTGCGATGAAATATGAAAAAGCGAAAGAAAAAACAACAACATTGTTCAATAAGCGATCAACAAGACGGGCTTTATCGAGCCGTCGGCCCGGCGGGTCATTACAGAACGAAAGAAGGCCGGCGATGCCGGCCTTCTCGATAAGGTCAGGATATAAAACGAAGGATTACGCGGTGCGGGTAAAGATCAGATCCCATACACCGTGACCCAGGCGGTGACCGCGCTGTTCAAACTTGGTCAGCGGCCGATAGTCGGGTCTGGGCATATAATCACCCTCTACCGTGGCATTGGTATAGCCGGGGGCGGCGTTCATCACTTCCAGCATGTGCTCGGCGTAGTTTTCCCAGTCGGTGGCCATATGGAATTCACCACCGATTTTCAGCTTGCTGCGCAACATTTCCACGAAGGCCGGCTGCACGATACGACGCTTGTGATGGCGGGTCTTGTGCCAGGGGTCGGGGAAGAACAGCTGCACCCGATCCAGGCTCTGCTCCGGCAGCATCTGCTCGAACACTTCCACCGCATCGTGACACATCACCCGCAGGTTGGTCAGTCCGGTCTCGGCCGCGCCCATCAGGCAGGCGCCCACGCCCGGGGTATGCACTTCGATGCCGATAAAGTCCTGCTCCGGAGCCACACGAGCCATTTCCACCAACGAAGCACCCATGCCGAAGCCGATTTCCAGCACCCGAGGGGCGGCTCGGCCAAATACCGCATCCAGATCGAGCAGCTCGGCGCTGTATTCGATGCCCATGATCGGCCATTGCTCGGTCATGGCTTTCTCCTGACCCTTGGTCAGGCGGCCTTCACGACGCACAAAGCTGCGGATCTTGCGCTTGCGCAGTTCGTTTTCGGCTTGTTCGGTTTGGTCGGGCTGCTGTTCGTCTGTCATCTGTATTCTCCGGCGGGCTTGGGAAGGCGAATTATCCAAAGTTCGGCTCAAGGTGCAAGGCCAAAAGCAGCGGTAAGCTTGAAGCTGTCAGCTGTAAGTTATTTTTAAACCACGGTCTTAAGCCGTAAAAACAAACAAGCACCGAGATGAGGTGCTTGTTTTACTTACAGCTTATGGCTTAAAGCTTCCAGCTGTGGGTTAAAGTACTTGCCGGATCACCCGGCCCAGCCGGCTGATGCCTTCTTCTATGGTGGCCTCGTCGGCACCGGCATAGCTCAGGCGGGCCGTGTTCAGAATATCCGGCCGCACATAGAAGGGCTGGCCCGGCACGAAGGCCACGTTTTCCTTGATGGCCAGGTTGAACAGCGCCATGGCATCGATATGCTGCGGCAGCTTCAGCCACAGGAACATTCCCCCTTCGGGCCGGGTAAAGTCGATGCCCGGGCAGTGCTTCAACAATGCCTTTTCCATGGCAATTTTCTGGCGGCCATACACGGTGCGAATGCGGTCGATATGGTCATCCAGGTTGTTTTCCTGCAGATAGGCATGCAGTACCTGCTGCACGAAACCGTTGGTATGCAGATCCGCGGCTTGCTTGGCGATGGTGACCTTCTGGCGCAGCCAGTCCGGCACCAGCATCCAGCCCAGGCGGAACGAAGGCACCACCACCTTGGAGAAAGAGCCCATCAGTACCACGTTATCCGGCGCCAGCTGGGCGACGGGTGGCAGGTGCTCGCCTTCGAAGCGCAGCTCACCGTAAGGGTTGTCTTCGATCATCAGCACATTGTGCTTGATCAGTCGCTCGGCTACCGCCTGACGATTTTCGCGGCTGTAGCTAAGGCCGGTCGGGTTCTGGAAATTGGTCACACCATAGAGCAGGCGGGCATGGTCGGGCTGGGCCAGCAAGGTATCCAGTTCATCCAGATCCAGACCGTCATCATTCAGTGCCACGCCCTGAAACTCGGGCTGATACACCGACAGTGCCTGAATGGCGCCCAGGTAGCCCGGCTCTTCGATAATCAGCTTGTCACCTTCGTCGACCAGCACCTTGCCCAGCAAATCCAGTGCCTGCTGAGAGCCGTTGGTGATCAGAATGTTGTCGGGCGACACCCGCATGCCATGCTGCTGAAAATAGCGTTCGGCAATATATTCCCGCAGTGGCGCAAAGCCTTCGGTAGCGGAATATTGCAGGGCGCCATTGCCCTTGTTCTGCAGCACCCGGGCGCTGGCAACGGCCAATTCTTCATTGGGGAAAAAGGCCGGGTTGGGCAAACCACCGGCAAAGGAGATCACTTCCGGGTTAACCGCGACCTTGAGAATTTCACGGATGAAGGACGGCTCTACCTTGGCAAAGCGCTGGGCAAAAAAGGGCTGCATAAGAGTCTCTCTAAAAACGGGCTTGGCGGGCGCCAACAAAACCCTTCTTTTGTATCAGAAAACAGTCGAATAACAAACTGCCAACAACAAAAGAGTATTCGAAACAGCCGCATCATCTTGCGCCGATTACAGATAACATGAGCCGAGACCGAGCCGGCCGGTTTGCACTGCCTGCCCCGCTGTGCTCTGATCCGGCCATTCATTTTTATGCAGTCAATATTGTGAACACAGCTTCTTTTGCCGAACGCGTGCTGACCTGGTATGAACAGCATGGCCGTAAAACCCTGCCCTGGCAGCAGGATAAAACCCCCTATCGGGTCTGGGTATCCGAGATCATGCTGCAGCAAACCCAGGTCACCACCGTCATTCCCTATTATCGGCGGTTTATGACGCGCTTTCCCGATGTGGTGAGCCTGGCCGACGCCCCCCAGGATGAGGTGCTGCACCTGTGGACCGGGCTGGGCTATTACGCCCGCGCCCGCAATCTGCACAAGGCCGCCCAGGTGATTCGTGACCATTATCAGGGCCATTTTCCCGAGCGTTTCGAAGAAGTACTGGGCCTGCCGGGTATCGGTCGTTCCACCGCCGGGGCCGTATTGTCGCTCTCGCTCGGTCAGCATCACGGTATTCTGGACGGCAACGTCAAGCGGGTGCTGGCGCGCTGGCTGGCGCAACAGGGTTGGCCCGGTAAAAAAGAGGTGGAAAATGCACTCTGGCAACGGGTGGAGCAACTGACGCCACAGCAGGGGGTAACGCAATACAATCAGGCGATGATGGATCTGGGTGCCACTATCTGTACTCGCTCCAAACCCAAATGCGAACTGTGTCCGGTACAGAATGATTGCCAGGCGCGGGCGCTGGATACCCCCACCGCCTTTCCTCACTCCAGGCCGAAAAAGACGGTGCAGCCGGAAAAACAGTCCTGTTTTCTGTTGCTCAAGCAGGGCAATCACATCCTGCTGGTGCAGCGCCCACCCCAGGGACTATGGGGCGGGCTTTATTGTTTTCCCGAATTTCGTGACCAGCAGGAACTCAGAACCTGGCTCAAGCGCTATCCACACGCGTCCGAGCCTAGTCCCCTGCCCGGCTTTCGCCATACCTTCAGCCATTTTCATCTGGATATCGAGCCCTGGCTGGTAGAATTACCCCGGATACCGGACGAGGTCATGGCCGGAACAGAGCGACTTTGGTATAACTTGCAGCAACCGGCGTCGGTCGGCCTGGCGGCTGCCACCAAGAAGCTGCTCGCCTACCCGCAATTGCAAGAGAGGAATTTATGAGCCGTACTATTTTTTGTCAGCGTTTACAGAAAGAGGCCGAAGGGCTGGATTTTCAACTCTACCCGGGCGATCTGGGCAAGCGCATTTATGAAAATATCTCCAAGGAAGCCTGGGCCGGTTGGCAGCAGAAGCAAACCATGCTGATCAACGAGAAGAAGCTCAACATGATGAATGCCGAGCACCGTCAGTTGCTTGAGCAGGAAATGATCGCCTACCTGTTTGAAGGTGCCGACGTAAAAGTGGATGGCTACACCCCCCCTTCCGCAGACTAAATCACCGCTTTGTTCAAGGCTTGAGCGAACGCGCTTGAGCCTTCCAAAAAGCGGTTGACTTGAATGGGGCAATCTTATTTAATGACGCCCCGTTGCCCAGATAGCTCAGTCGGTAGAGCAGGGGATTGAAAATCCCCGTGTCGGCGGTTCGATTCCGTCTCTGGGCACCATATTTGAATAAGCAATAAGCTTGAAACCAGTTTCAATGTGCTCTTGGTAAAAGATCACGTTAAGCCCAGATAGCTCAGTCGGTAGAGCAGGGGATTGAAAATCCCCGTGTCGGCGGTTCGATTCCGTCTCTGGGCACCATTTCGGTGCTTTTATATAAAAGTCCAACGCCCAGATAGCTCAGTCGGTAGAGCAGGGGATTGAAAATCCCCGTGTCGGCAGTTCGATTCTGTCTCTGGGCACCATTTTAAAGCAAGTGCCAAACGCCGGCATAGCTCAGTTGGTAGAGCAACTGACTTGTAATCAGTAGGTCCCGAGTTCGACTCTTGGTGCCGGCACCATTTAAACCAGCCTCAGCGCTGGTTTTTTTGTGTCTGCGTTTTACCAACTGCATTTCCTCTTGTTGCTCACTGCAAGACTCCCTCACTGCCCTCCCCCTCCAGTTGCCGAGTTCGGCGCTGATGGTAGTACCGACGCATTGGCATTCTGCTTGCGATAAACATAGTCTTAAGCAAACGGCAAAAGGATGCTGCCATGAAAAAGATATACTTGATTGCCATGCTGGCCGTTGCCGCCGCCAGTGCCGAGACAGAGTCAGAGATAAGAGAAGACGACACCGACTTGCCGGGCTGGGCCGTGGAGAGGATCACGCCCATGCACGACAGCATTTCTCACTGGGTTACCAACAATTCTCGTAATATCGACGGCTTTTTCGGTACCGACGACAGTCTGCATGTAGAAAACGGCTCCTACCTGCGCCTGAGCCAGGAGCTGGAATGGAGTGACGCAGAAGACTTCAGCGCCGAAACGGCGGCGCGTTTTCGCCTCGATCTGCCTACCACCAAAGAGCGACTACGCTTCATTATCGAAAGCGATCCGGAAGAGACCGAGGGCACCCTGGCCGAACAAGGTTCCAACCGGCTGCGTACCGATCAGCGCAGCCTCGGCAGCACCATTCTCGGTCTGAACAGACTCGGCAAACGGGATAAAAGAGAAGCCTGGAACCTGCAGGCCGGAGCCGGGGTCAAGGTACGCTGGCCGCCGGATCCTTATGTGCGTTTTACCGGTGAACGGCTGTGGCAACTCGAGTCACCATGGCAGCTGGAGTCCTACAATCGCGCCTCCTGGTTCAACGAGGAAGGCTATTCCATACGCAGCCGATGGGATGTCGGCCGGCCGCTGGATGAAAACCATCACCTGCGCTTTATCACCAATTTTCAGTGGCAGGAAGAAGTCGATACCCTGGAATATTCCGAGTCGGTGGAGCTGAACCAGATACTGGGCAAACGCAGCGTCATGCGTTACGCCATCGCCGCAGTGGGAAGAAGCACCTCGGATCCGAGGCTGCATGATTATTACCTGTACAGCCACTATCGACGCAATCTGCACCGGGAAATCCTGTTTGTCGATTTTATCCCGGAGCTGCATTTTCCCCGGGATCAGGACTATGACGCCCAGTTCGGCGTGACGCTTCGGCTGGAAGTCATGTTCAAGGGTGATTTGGTGTTTAGACGCTGAGTAAACGCTGATTAATACCAATCTGGAAAACTAACTGATCTACTTGGCTTCACGGTAAAGGTCGAACGAAGCGTTCACTCCATCGACACGCTGAACCGCATCCCTGCGACGCTCAGCACATGACGTCCTGTCATGTGATGGTCGCTGGAGTAGAACCCTTCATCCTCCCTAATGCTGCGGAGTCGCCTGTGGAGCGACCTGCAGACAACTCGGCGCTCAGAAGAGGCAACAGAGATTAGCTCCCACGACCATGTAATGCCAAGGATGGCATTTACCGAGCCCCCATGGATGGGTTTATGGCGTGTCGTGGGAGGTGGCTCTGTTTCCTCGAGTATCCAGTTTTAAATAGATCATATTTTTACTTAGATTGGTATAAACGAAAACTTAAAGCGGGCGGAACAACCGGACATCGGCGTCAGCCACCAGGGCCGGGGCCAACTGCTCGAAATACTCCTTGATGTAAGGCTGGGCACAATGAACTTCAAACGCTTCTCTGCTGGCCCACTGTTCGATAAAAACACAATCCCAGGGCTCGCCGTTGGCACCGGCATAAGGCACTTCCTCGGTTAGCTGATACAGCAGACAACCGTCTTCCCTGTGGGTATTGGCGATCAGGCTTTTCAGCGCCTGTTGTAATTCCTGGGCCTTGCCCGGCTTGGCGTTAAAACGGGCAACACAATATAAATCAGACATCATCGACTCTCGGTAAGAATAAAGCCGATATGCTAATACATACCGGCCCCGCCTGCACAGTCCGGGCCCCTCGCCCGGCGCCACCGTATTTTTTCCTTCAATCGAACATTCCGCCCAAAATACCTGTTGACCCTCATCGGGTAACCGGTTAGAGTGACCGCAGCTCGAAAAATACGGCTATATTTATGTTCTTGTTACGATGTTCTAGTAGTACCTCGTCCTGTATTTCATAAGTTAAATCTGTATTTTTCCAAGCTCGTTTATTTATGGTAGATTTGTTTACAGGATTTAGGTATGTCTAATATCGTTAAAGGTAAAGTAAAGTTCTTCAATGAGTCCAAAGGTTTTGGTTTCATCGAGCAAGAGCAAGGTCCTGACGTGTTCGTACACTTCAGCGCCATCCAGAGCCAGGGTTTCAAGACTCTGGCCGAAGGCCAAGCAGTACAGTTCACTGTAGCTCAAGGTCAGAAAGGTCCTCAGGCTGAGAACGTAGTTCCTCTGTAAGAGACTACCTCACCAAGAATTCCTAAGCCGTGCCTCCGGGCGCGGCTTTTTTATTGCCTTTTTTCAACCCTCCCCTGCTCGCCCTCTTTCCCAAAAGACTGATACCAATAATACCAATCTGGAAAACTAATTGATCTGTTTATCTGCCCGGTAAAGGTCGAACGAAAGATCTACTCCACCGACACGCTGCAAGCACCTCCCTGTGGCGACCATCACATGACGTCCTGTCATGTGATGGTCGCTGGAGTAGAACCCTTCATCCGCCCCAATGCTCCGGAGTCGACTGTAGGAGCGACCTGCAGACAACTAGGTGCTTAGGGAGAGGTAACAGAGCTCGGCTCCCACGACCGTGACAATGCCAGGGATGGCATTTCTCGAGCCCCCATCGATGGGTTTATGGCGTGTAGTGGGAGCTGGCTCTATTTCCTCGAGTATCCAGTTTTAAATAGATCATATTTTTACTTAGATTGGTATAACCGCTTCACTGCATTCATCCCGCTCTGCTCTTCCTCTCCATGACCACTAAAACCGGCCGATGGCATACCAGGACAGTAACTTGAGTAACACGGCTCCGCTCAAGATACAGAGGCCGAGACTGAAGGCGGTATCCACACCGTAATAGACCAGTCCGGCGGTCAGCAGACTGGCGGTCAGCATTTGCAGTGCGCCGGACAGGGCGGCGGCGGCACCGGCCAGATCCCGATAGGGCTCCAGCAAGCGGCTCATCGCATTGGAGAAAGCCATACCATTACCCAGCGCCTGAATAAAGATGGCGCTGATCACCCAGACCGGCTGTAATGGCATCACCAGTATCCAGACACCGGCAGACATCTGAACAAAAGGACTCAGGCGCAGCATGTCTTCGGCCGATACCCGGTGCTGAATCCTATTATTGATAATCCCTCCCAGCAATAATCCCATCGCCGGCAGCAGTGCCCAGCTGCCATATTCTGCCGCACTCATGCCGATTTGCCGCTGCATCACGTAAGGCATTACCGACACCGACACCATCATCAGTGAAAACTGCCCCCACAACATGCCGCCATAACCCAGAAAGTGGCGTAACCCCAACAAATGGCGGTAGTTGAGGATAATGCTCTTCAACTTCATCGAGCGGCGTTCGCCGTTATGGGTTTCCTTAAAGCCGGCCAGCAGCAATGTCCATAGACCCAGCAGGTAAATAAACATGGCCACAAATACACTCTTCCACCCCAGGTGGTGACCGAGAATACCTCCTACCGCCGGTGCCGCAATCGGCGTAAAGGCCGCCGCCATGGCCACATAAGACAGCGCATTGCGCAAGGCCGCGCCCTCGAAGCGGTCGCGCAGCATGGCACGGGAAACCACGGCCCCACAGCCGGCGCCCAACCCCTGCAGTAACCGTCCCAATAATAGCCATTCGAATGATGCCCCGGGCAACAGACACAGACCTACTCCCAGCAACGCCAGTGCCAGTCCCGCCAGCAGCACCGGGCGACGCCCCCGGGCATCACTCAAGGGGCCATACAACAACTGTACCGGACCAAAGGCAAACAGATAGGCAGAAACCAGCCACTGTATTCGATCCGGATCTTCGGTCAGGGTCTGACTGATGGCCGGCAGCACTGGTAACAACAGGCCAATGCTCAATTGTCCCATGCTGACAATAAGACAGGCCAGAACAAGGGTATGGGTCGTCGTAGTGGATGTTGCCACGCATCTTCCTCTGATTATGGTAATGGGATCAGGGCTGCAGGATTAAAGTGAGCTTTACTTTGACAAGTCGGGCATTCATTAAGCACAATCAAGGTTGAAAAATAACAAACAGGACTGCCTACATGACTGCCCAACCAGCAAACCCCCAATCGCTTCAACAGGCTTTTTCATTGGGTAACGGACAGGATGCGGCACTGAACTGGTTGCGCAAGAATCAGACTCATTGCGCCATCTTCCTCACCAATGGCATCAAGCTGGAAGGAATGATCAGTGCCTTTGATCAATACAGCATTCTGCTATCTGACCCCCGCGGTCAGCAGCAGTTGATTTATAAAGCCAAGATTTCCACTATTTCTCCCGCGACCCGCCGGCCGCCGCGTACCGGGGTTATTCTCAACAAGCCCCGCCGCCCCCGTTACGAAAGCCATCACACTCCGCGAGAAGATAATCATCGCCGGGATGATCAATACGATCACCCCAACGACGACGATCAGGGCTAATTGCTTTCGTTGCTCAATAACAAAAAGGTCAGCTCAAGCTGACCTTTTTGTTATCAACGGGGAGGCTTTTGTCTCCCCGCTCCCGGATTTCCGCTTACGCGGCCACCAAGGTTAAATCAGTTCCAGCTCTTCCATCACCCGGCGAATGCGTGCCTTGGTGCTTTCCTGCAGCGGCACCACGGGAATACGACAGTGCTCGCTGGCCAGCCCCAGCAACGACAGACCATATTTGGGACAGGCCGGATTAGGCTCGGCAAACATCACCTGATGCAGCGGCAGCAAACGGTCCTGCAAGGCGCGGGCTTCTTCCCACTTGCCGGCCAGGGTCAGCTCCTGCAGCTGAGCACAGAGGCGTGGGGCCACGTTGGCGGTCACCGAGATACAACCCTGACCACCGGCCACGTTGTAAGACACGGCGGTACCGTCTTCGCCGGACAACCAGGCAAACGGCTTCTTGATCAATTGGCGTTCGGCCCAGGGGCGCGCCAGATCACCGGTCGCGTCTTTCACCCCGGCAATACGCGGCAGCTCGGCGATGCGCGCCATGGTCTCGGGCTGAATATCGACCACGGCCCGCGGCGGAATGTTGTAAACGATAATCGGCAGTTCGGTGGCATCGTGCAGCATCTTGAAATGCGCGTAAAGGCCATCCTGGCTCGGCTTGTTGTAATAACCGGCCACATGCAGGGTGGCATCGGCACCCACCTTCTGGGCACAGTTACTGTATTCAATCGCCTCTACCGGGTTGTTAGAGCCGGCACCGGCAATCACCGGTACTCGCCCTGCGGCCTGTTCCGCCACAATTTCAATCACCCGGCAATGCTCGTCATGAGTCAGGGTCGGACTTTCCCCGGTGGTGCCGACCGGCACAATGCCGTGAGTACCCTCCTCGATGTGCCAGTCAACCAGCCGGCGCAATGCCGCCTCGTCGAGTCGGTCACCGTCAAAGGGGGTAAGCAGGGCAACTAAAGAACCGCGAAACATGGAAACTCCTTCTCCTGGCTAGAGGATTGAAAAATTTAAATAAAAAACCCCGGTCGCTGTTGCATCACCGGGGTTTGAGAACATCTTGTCTTGATGAAAATCAGGCGTCGGTCACGCAACAGAGGCTGCCGCTTTTCGTTTAAGCGGTTTTCCCGGTTTACGTTTAACGATAAAAACCATGAGTTGCACCTGAAAAGACCTTGAACAGCATCTTTTGCTAATGACCGACAAATGTCAAGAGTACCGGTGGCATGTATAATGCCCAATTGATTTATTTACCGCGGAGCCCGCGATGTTTGAGGCCTTGACCCCGGTCAGCGAAATGCTGACCCGTAATCTGGATATTCTGAGCCGCCAGCCCTTGCTGGTATGCGGTTTGCTCGAAGACAAGCTTCCCGGTCTGCTGGCCGAGGCCGGCCCCGCGCCCCGGGTGTTTACCACCGATTTTCGCTATTTTCAGTGGCAACAGGCCCAGGGTTTTGCCGATATCGAATTTGGCACCCGCCCCGCTCCCGGTAGCGCTGCCGGCCTGCTGTTGCTGATGCCCAAGGCCAAGGCCGAGGCAGAGTACCTGCTGGCCGCCTGCCTGCCATTGCTGGCGGTCGGTGCCCCGGTGTTTATCGCCGGAGACAACAAGGGGGGCGTCAAGTCGGCGCCCAAATTACTGGCGCCCTACTGCGAGCAGGTCAACAAGCTGGACAGTGCTCGACGCGCCAGCCTGTATCAGGCCGAACTGACGACCCTGCCAACCCCCTTTGCCCTGGCCGACTGGATTAGTCGTTATCCGCTGGAAGAAGAGCAACTGCAGATCTGTGCCCTGCCTGGCGTATTCAGTGCCGGCCATCTGGACTCGGGCTCTCGCCTGCTGCTGAATACCATCAGCTCCCTCAAGGGGCGGGTACTCGACTTCGGTTGTGGTGCCGGCGTCATCGGCGCCAGCCTGTTGAAGCGTAATGCCGACATGGCGCTGGAATGCATCGATATCAACGCCCTGGCATTGGAAGCCAGCCGAATGACCCTGGCGGAAAACCGGCTCGACACCAACGCCAGGGTCTATGCCTCCGACGGCCTGAGTCAGGTGAGCGGCAAGTTCAATCACATCATCAGCAACCCGCCCTTTCATGCAGGCCTGAAAACCTTTTATCACACCACCGAAACCCTGCTGAGCTCCGCCGCCGATTATCTGCTGCCCGGCGGCTCGCTGATCCTGGTGGCCAATGCCTTTCTGCCCTATCCGGAGTTGATAGAAAAGAGCTTTGGTCACTGCGAAACCCTGGCCGCCACCGGCAAGTTCAAGATCTATCGAGCCAGACGCTGACTTTACGTGCGTAATTAGCCCACTTTTTAACCAACCGGCCATGAGCGCCGGTTTTTTTAACTTTTCTCGAAAACTTCGTATTGACGAGCGGAAAAAAATCTATAGAATTCGCAGTCCTTGGCAACGCGAGGGTGGCGGAATTGGTAGACGCGCTAGCTTCAGGTGTTAGTGTCCTATGGATGTGGGGGTTCAAGTCCCCCCCTTCGCACCAAGTTACCGCAAGGTAACGGACGCCAGGAAACGATGACGGCCTCATCTAAAACAGCCGGACAATTTGAGTATGCGAGGGTGGCGGAATTGGTAGACGCGCTAGCTTCAGGTGTTAGTGTCCTATGGATGTGGGGGTTCAAGTCCCCCCCTTCGCACCAGACTCCCAGGGTCTGTTAATATACTCAGATAAAAAGATGGTGGCTCATCTCAAATAGCCGAACAATCAGGTATGCGAGGGTGGCGGAATTGGTAGACGCGCTAGCTTCAGGTGTTAGTGTCCTATGGACGTGGGGGTTCAAGTCCCCCCCTTCGCACCACGATTGTTATATCAGCTAATAGCCCCCTGCTATTTAAGCAGTACCACTCTGAAATATCCCTCTGTTATTCGAACCATCCCCTTTGTAAAGCGAATGCTCGCAAGTCTCTTGCCGAGTTCAATTTCTTGATTTGTAAGCCAATTTTAATAAAGATCCGATCATTAATTTAAATCTGAGATCGAGGCAACACAGCCACCTCTGGGGTACAGGCCAAAATCCTGATCAGGTGCTTAATGTAATTGGTATCACTATCCCCAACGTCCAGATCCGCGCGATTAGATAAGGTTTGTGCGTCACTGCACAATAGAGTAATTTTAGCGCCGCACGCTGTTGTGCGATGGCTTTGTGAGTTTGAGATAGAACATGAATAACGGATTTGCCCAACTGCAGGCCCAATTTTTACGTTTACGCAGCAACAAGCTGTTCGAAGGTTTTGTCATTACCGTCATCGTGTTGTCCGCCCTGGTGGTGGGCGCCAAAACCTACGACAACACCAGCCGTTTCGAGCAAATACTGGCGGTACTGGACGCCGCCGTTACCCTGTTCTTCCTGGTGGAGATCGCCATCCGCATGGCGGCTGAACCCCGTTTCAGGGACTTTTTCAAGTCCGGCTGGAATGTTTTCGACCTGGTGATAGTGCTGGCCAGCATAGTACCCATCGACAGCACCGACACAGTGCTGATTGCCCGCCTGCTGCGAGTGTTCCGCGCCTTGCGATTGATCTCCATGATCCCCGAGCTGAGGGTACTGCTCAACGCCCTGGTGGTGTCCATCCCGCGCATGGGCTATGTGGCGCTGCTGATGTTCATCATCTTCTATATCTACGCCGCTGTCGGCAGTTTCGTGTTCGAACAGGTCGATCCCTTCCTGTGGGGCAATATCAGCCAGGCGATGCTGACCCTGTTCCGCATCGCCACCTTCGAGGACTGGACCGATGTGATGTATGCCACCATGGAGCCCTATCCCTACAGCTGGATTTTCTACATCACCTTTATCTTCCTCACCGCCTTTATCTTCCTCAACATGATGATCGGCATAGTACTGGAAGTAATGCAAAGCGAGAGTGCCAAGTTCAAGGCGGAAAATGGAGAAGGACCGGAGCAGGAGAGCCGGGCGCTGCATCAGGAGCTGGGCCAGTTGCGGGAACAGCTGAACCGGGTTGAAGCCCTGCTGCAGAAAAACAACCGCCGGCCTTGAAGCGGCAGGCAAAGATGCTTCCCCACGTCAGGTGCCCAGCAGCAAGCCCAGGGTCAGCCCCAGCCCGGCCAGCCCGCCGACAGGTAGCCAGTACCAGTGACGGCTGACCGCGGGCACCATCAACAGCAACGCAAACAGCGCGAAACCCGCACTAAGCCACAGGGTCAGCGCCGAGTTCGGCACCCACCACACCACCGTCAGCCAGCACAATACCAACAACACGACCATGTTCGCCTCCTCCGTCGAGATGATGATAATAGTTATCATTAACTTTTATTGCAATATCTTATACCAACCCCAGTAATGATCTGATCATATTAAGGCCTCAGATCAGAGGCAACACAGCCGCCTCCCACGACACGCCATAAACTCATCCCAGAGGGCTCAGGAAATGCCTTCCATGGCATTTCACGGTCGTGGCAGTCGATCTCTGTTGCCTCTTCTCGAGTACCGAGTTACCTGTAAACGACGCCAACAGGCAGCTCCTTGGCATCTGGGAGGATAAAGGGATCTGCTCCGCCGACCCTCCGCGCCAAGGATGGCGCGGCGGAGCCTACACGGATGTATTCACGGCGTGTCGGAGGAGCGAGCCATTTGTCCGACCTTTGCAGAGCACCGAATAGATCAGTTAGTTAATCAGTTTGGTATTATTCGCCTTATGCCCGCGTCAACAGCGCCACCGTTTCCACATGCATGGTGTGGGGAAACATATCCACCGGTGTGGCCTGTTCCAGCTTGAAGCTATGCTCACACAACCAGGCCAGATCCCGGGCCAGGGTCTTGGGATTACAGGACACATACACCAGCCGACGGGGCTGCATCTCGGCTAGGGTCACCAGCAGCGCCGTATCACAGCCCTTGCGCGGCGGATCCACCACCACTACATCGGCGGTCACGCCCTCGGCATACAGCCGGGGCACCAGCTGCTCTGCCGCCCCCTGATGGAACTCGATATTGGTGATGCCGTTCAGCTCGGCATTGGCACGGGCGTCGGCAATGGCCTCGGGCACCAGCTCGATGCCGATCACCTGTCTGGCGTGGCGGGCCATAAACAGGCTGATGGTACCGATGCCGCAGTAAAGGTCGAACACCACTTCATTGCCCTGCAGCTTGGCCAGTCGCATCGCCTCCCGGTACAGCACCTCGGTCTGGCGTGGGTTGACCTGATAGAAAGACAGCGGTGAAATGGCAAACTCCAGTCCATCCAGGCTATCGACGATCAGCTCTTTACCCCACAGTAGTCGGTTCTCCGGCCCCAGCACCCGATTGCCGACAGCCGCATTGATATTCAGCATCAGGCTGGCCAGCCCGGTAACAGACTCAAGCTCGGTTACCAGCTGGGCCAAGGCCTCATTCGAGGGAGATTCGGCCACCACCAGCACCACCATCAACTCACCGCTGTGAATGCCGTCACGCACCATGATATGGCGAACGCTGCCGCTGTGAGTGGCTTCGTTATAGGCCGATACGGCACAGCGGCGCATCCAGGCTCTTGTTCGTTGCACCACCTCGGTGGTTACCGGCGCCTGCACTCGACATTCATCGACTTCCACCAGCTGATGGCTGTGTTTGGCATAGAAGCCGACTTCGGGTCCGGGCTTTACCGCATATTGAGCCTTGTTGCGATAATGAAAGGGCTCGCTCATGCCCAGGGTATTTGCCACCGGGCAGTCCAGGCCTTTGGCCTGCAACACATCGACCAGCAGCCGGCGCTTCAGCTCGAGCTGAGCCTCATCGTTCATCACTCGCAGCTGGCAGCCGCCACAGGCGGTGTAGCGGCAAAAGTCCTCACGCCGCGCCGCCGCAGGCTGCAGCACCCGTACCAGGGTTCCCTGACAGAAGTTGCGCTTGACCAGATTCAGCTGCACCTCAACCTGTTCGTCGGGCAGCGCGCCTTCGATATACAAGGGCCGCCCTTCCAGAGTGGCGATGCCATCTCCTTTCTCGGTAAGGCTGTGAACGGAGACGCTAACCAACAGGCCGGGCTTTAACATGACAATACACTCTAGGTAAGATGCAAAAAACAGCTCATTCTACGTGATCCCGCCGCTGGCGGGAATGGACCTTGAAAGGTCGCATGTCACCGGTCATCAGGGATAGGTGGACAGGATAGGATTAGCGCCGGCAATAGGCTGGAAACGGGTGTTTTACACGGTACCAAGCGGGAAGGTGAAGACCAGAAAGCAAAAAACCACCTCGCGGGTGGTTTTGATTATCAAGTGGTAGCGGTGGGCGGACTTGAACCGCCACGCCCGAAGGCAACGGATTTTGAATCCGTCGTGTATACCAATTTCACCACACCGCCTCTTGATAACTCACCTAGGTGAGCGGTTTGCATTATACGTATCCGCCGGCTGCCCGCAAGCAGATTATGACAACAAGCGTCACGAATGCATATAAATTATGCAATCGAGTATCGATTACTCCCGGCCACTGCATTTGCTAGAATACGGCCACTTTTCAGCAAACGGCGGATAATGGTAGTGAATTCTTATACGGGGCTGCCCAGGGCAGGTGTAATGCGGCGACTGGGTGCCTGGCTTTATGATTTACTGGTGGTGATATCGCTGCTGATGGTGGCGGGATTTATCTTCTTCGGCCTGACTGCGCTGGCCCTGAGTCAGGGTTGGATAACACTGGGGCCCTATCAGGATACCGCCGAGCTGCTCAGTGCCAACCGGCTGTACCAACTGAGCCTGCTGACAGTGGCCCTTGGCTTTTATTGCTGGTTCTGGCGTACCAGCGGCCAGACCATCGGCATGCGCGCCTGGCGCCTGCGGGTGCAGAATACCGATGGCCGCCGCCTTAGTCTGGCACAGTGCATTATCCGCGCCGTCACTGCGCTACTGGGACTGGGTAACTTCTGGATCTGGCTGAACCCGCGCACAAAACTGGCGCTGCAGGATAAAATCGCCGACTGCGAGATGGTGGTGATGAGCAAGGAGCTGAACAAGCAGCTGCTGGATAAACAGTAACCGGGACTGGGGAATAGGGAATAGGGAATAGGGAATAGGGAATAGGGAATAGGGATTAATCCAGTCCCCAGTCCCTAATCCCCAGCCCCTATTCCCCAACCCCCGCTTTCAGGCCCTGCGATTGAGCAAAAACAGCGCCACGCCGATAAACAGCAGGCTGGGACCCAGGGCTCCGATCACCGGCGGCACCTCATAGACCAGGCTGATGGGGCCAAACACTTCGTTGGCCACATAGAAACCGAACCCGAACAGAATACCCATCAACAGTCGCGCCCCCATGGTCACGCTGCGCAAGGCGCCGAACACGAAGGAAGAGGCCAGCAACATCATGGCAATCACCATCACCGGCTGCAGTGCCTTGCGCCAGAATTCCAGTTCATAGAGGCTGCTGTCCTGACCGTTGTCTTCCAGATAGCCTCGGTACTCCCACAGGCCGCGCATCGACAATTCGCCCGGATCGATGGCCACCACCCCCAGTTTTTCCGGCGTCAGGCTGGAATGCCAGACCCGGCCGGCCTCTTGTTCGGTCTCGACGGACACGCCGGGGGTGAACAGGGTGTCGGTCACGCCGCTCAGCTGCCATTGCTGATCCTGATAAGTCGCACTGGCCGCCTGAGTGATACGGCTGAGTTGCATGTCATCGTTGAAGTAATAGAGAGTGATATTACTCAGGGTGCCGTCACGCCGGGCCTGGCCGATATTGATATAGGATTCGTTGTCCTTGGCCCAGACGCCGTTGACCGACAGCACCACCTGCCCGTTGGAGCGGGACTGGGTTCGCAGATCGTCCGCCGCCAGCTTGGTGGTCGGCACCGCATATTCGCCAATCAACATGATGATCAGCATCAGCGGCAAGGCCGTTTTAAGGGCGCTGGTGACGATATTGAAACGGGAGCTGCCGGAAGCCTGCATCACCACCAGCTCGCTGCTGCTGGCCAGCTGACCCAGTCCGATCAGGCCACCCAGCAAAGCCGCGATGGGAAAGAACAGTACGATTTCCTTGGGCATCGACAGCAGCACATAATAAAACGCCGTCAGCAGGGTATAGCTGCCCTCACCCACGCTGCGCAACTGCTCCACATAACGAATAATGGCGGACAGCCCCACCAGCGTCAGTTCGCACAACAGCATGGACATCAGCACGGTACGGCCGATGTAACGATCGAGAATAGTCAGCATCAGGCCGCCTTGTTTCGTTTTAATTTTTCCCGGGTTCGGTTCCACCAGGCCGTTTCCAGCAAATTAAGCGGCACCGTCACCAGCAGCAAGAACAGCAGTGGCACCGTATAGAGACCGGGCAACACCGGCAGCTCCCCTCCCTCCACCGCCGAGCGGGAGGCACTCTGCAACAGAAAATAAGCCAGATACAGCAGTATGGCCGGCAGCAACTTGGCATAACGGCCCTGGCGCGGATTCACCACCGCCAACGGCACGACCGCCAGGGTCAGCACCAGCATCGACAGCGGCAACACCAGTCGCCACTGTAACTCGACCCTGTCCAGCAATGCGTCCGACTGCCAGAGAGAAGAGCTGTCTATCGACGCCTCTTTGCGCTCCGCTTCGCCCACCTCGGATGCACGAATATAGGCGCTGTATTCGTCGAACTCGGCCACATCAAACTCCCGGTTACCGGGAGTTCCGCTGTAGCGACGACCATCTTCGAGCGTCAGCCACTGACCGCCACTGCGCTCGTGCAAACGGCCGCCGTCGGCCACCACTATGCTGGGATCCTGCTGGGCCTGGCCCCGTTGCACCACAAACAGGCGATTAAGGCGGTTTCCCTCCTCTTCGGGCTCCAGCTCTTCCACATAGGCCACGATGCGACCGCCGTCCAGGCTCATGAAGCGTGCTTCACGCAATACGGCAAAGCCCGGGTCGGCCTTCACCTCTTCCAGTAACTGATAGACTTGCGCCTTGGACCAGGGCGTGAGCCAGAGCGAGTTAAACAGCGCAACGCCGGTCCAGAACAAGGCCAGAATCATGGTGGCGCGCATGATTTTACCGGGGCCAATGCCCACCGCCCGCATCACCGTCATCTCGCTTTCGGCGTACAGGCGGCCGTGTGCAAACAGAATACCGATAAAGAGGCTGATCGGCAGCATCAGCGTGGCCATGTCAGGCAGGTTAAGCAGCAGCAATTTACCGACCAGGGCGCCGGGTATCTCACCGTTGGCGGCGTTCCCCAAAACCTCGATAAAATTCTGGCTGACAAAGATCAGCAGCAGCACGAACAACACGGCCAGCTGAGTCTTCAGGGTTTCCCAAAACAAATAGCGGAATGCAATCACCGTTAATCCCAGTGTAAACTTGTCTTTTTAATGGAAACGCTTAAGAATAAGCGTAAAATTACGATTTTCGCATATTAAGTACGCGAAGTTCGGCGTCTTTTAGCGATGGCCACCATTATCGTTGATCTGACGCTCATTGTCTTCAAGCTGTAGGAGAATCCATGGAGTTCAGTGTTAAAAGTGGTAGCCCCGAAAAACAGCGCAGCGCCTGCATCGTGGTTGGCGTATTCGAGCCCCGCCGTTTGTCTCCGGTCGCCGAACAGCTGGATAAAATCAGCGACGGTTACCTGAGTTCACTGTTGCGCCGCGGCGATCTGGAAGGCAAGGCCGGCCAGATGCTGTTACTGCACCATGTGCCTGGCGTGCTGAGCGAACGCGTACTGCTCGTCGGTTGCGGCAAGGAACGAGAGCTCGACGAGCGCCAGTATAAACAGATCATCCGCAATACCATCAGCACCCTGAACGACACCGGCTCGATGGAAGCCGTCTGCTTTCTGACCGAGCTGCACGTCAAGGGCCGCGACACCTACTGGAAGGTACGCCAGGCGGTAGAAACCACCAAGGCCAGCCTCTATACCTTCGAACAGTTCAAGACCAACAAGGCCGAACCCCGTCGCCCGCTGCGCAAGCTGGTGTTCAACGTACCCACCCGCCGGGAGCTGACCATCGGCGAGCGCGCCATTACCCATGGTCTGGCCGTGGCCAGGGGCGTCAAGGTGTGCCGGGATGTGGCCAACATGCCGCCCAACGTATGCAACCCCGCCTACCTGGCGTCCCAGGCACGCCAGCTGGCCGACGCCTGGGACAACATCAGCACCCGGGTGATCGGCGAGGAAGAAATGGCCGAGCTGGGCATGAATGCCTACCTGGCCGTCGCCCGCGGATCCCATAACGAAGCCATGATGTCGGTCATCGAGTACAAGGGGCATCCGGATCCCGAGGCGCGTCCCATCGCGCTGGTCGGCAAGGGCCTGACCTTCGATGCCGGCGGTATTTCACTCAAGCCCGCCGAAGGCATGGATGAAATGAAATACGACATGGGAGGCGCCGCCTCGGTGCTGGGCACCATGCAGGCGCTGGCCGAGCTGCAGTTGCCGGTGAACGTGGTCGCCATTCTCGCCGGCTGTGAAAACATGCCCGACGGCAATGCCTATCGTCCCGGTGACATTCTGACCAGCATGTCCGGCCAGACCATAGAGGTGCTCAATACCGATGCCGAAGGCCGACTGGTACTGTGCGATGCCCTGACCTTTGTCGAGCGGTTCGAACCGGAAGTGGTGGTCGATGTCGCCACCCTGACCGGCGCCTGCATCATAGCACTGGGTCATCATACCTCCGCGCTGCTGGCCAACCACAATCCGCTGGCCCATGAGCTGCTCAATGCCTCGGAACAGGCCGGCGATCGCGCCTGGCGCCTGCCGATGGGCGACGAGTATCAGGAACAGCTGGAAAGCCCGTTTGCCGACATGGGCAACATCGGTGGCCGTGCGGCCGGTGCCATTACCGCCGCCTGCTTCCTCAGCCGCTTCACCAAGAAGTACAACTGGGCTCACCTGGATGTGGCCGGTACCGCCTGGAACAGCGGCAAAAACAAGGGTGCCACCGGTCGTCCGGTACCGCTGTTGACCCAGTTTCTGCTGAACCGGGCCGGCGTTAACAACATCGAAGAGTGAGCATGAGCCAAGGTTGTTTTTATCTGCTGCCGGACGCTTCCGGCCCCGAGCTGCTCGAGCAGCTGGTTTGTCGGCTTACCACCGACTGTTACCGCCAGGGGCTGGGTGTCTTCATTCATACCCGCGACCAGGCTCAGGCCGAGGCGCTGGATGAACGGCTGTGGCAACAGCCCGCCGACGGCTTTGTGGCGCACAATCTTCAGGGCGAAGGCCCCCGCCAGGGCGCGCCCGTGGTGATCAGTCATCAGGCGCCGCACAGCGGGCGCCCTGTGCTGATCAACCTGGCACCCCAGGCGCCCGCCTTTGCCCGGCGTTTCAAGCAGCTGATTGACTTCGTGCCCTCCTATGAGGAGGGCAAGCAACAGGCTCGGGAACGCTTTAAAGCCTATCGTCAGGCCGGTTTTGAACTCACTACCGCCCCTGTACCACCCCAAACTCAAGACGAATAACATCATGGAAAAAACCTTTAATCCCAACGCCATCGAGCAGGCCCTGTACCAGCAATGGGAAAGCAGGGGTTACTTCAAGGCCCACGGCGACACCAGCAAAGACCCCTACAGCATCATGATACCGCCACCCAACGTGACCGGTAGCCTGCACATGGGGCATGCTTTCCAGGACTCCATCATGGATACCCTGATCCGTTACCAGCGCATGCAGGATAAAAACACCCTGTGGCAGGTAGGAACCGATCACGCCGGTATCGCTACCCAGATGGTGGTGGAACGCAAGATCGCCGCCGAAGAAGGCAAGAACCGTCACGATTACGGTCGCGAAGCCTTCATCGACAAGATCTGGGACTGGAAAAAAGAATCCGGCGGTACCATCACCAAGCAGTTGCGCCGTCTGGGTGCCTCGGTCGACTGGGAGCGCGAGCGCTTTACCATGGACGAAGGCCTGTCCAATGCGGTGAAGGAAGTGTTCGTACAGCTGTATGAAGACGATCTCATCTACCGTGGCAAACGCCTGGTGAACTGGGATCCCAAGCTGCACACCGCCATCTCCGATCTGGAAGTGGAAAACCGGGATGTAAAAGGCCACATGTGGCAATTCCGCTACCCGCTGGCCGACGGCGTCAACACCGCCGACGGCAAAGACTATCTGGTGGTGGCCACCACCCGTCCGGAAACCATGCTGGGCGATACCGCCGTGGCGGTAAACCCGGAAGATCCGCGTTATAAAGACCTGATTGGCAAATTCATCATGCTGCCGCTGGTCAATCGCCGTATTCCCATCGTTGGCGACGAGCATGCCGACATGGAAAAAGGCACCGGTTGCGTGAAAATCACCCCGGCCCACGACTTCAACGATGCCGAGGTCGGCAAGCGCCACCAGCTGCCGCAGATCAACGTGCTGACCCTGAATGCCGACATTCGTGCCGAAGCCGAAGTGTTCACCAGCAAGGGCGAGCCCAGCACCGTTTATTCCGCCGAGCTGCCGGCGCAGTTCCAGGGACTGGAGCGTTACGAGGCCCGCACGGCCATCGTCTCCGCCCTCGACGAACTCGGTCTGCTCGACAGCATCAAGGATCACGATCTGACCGTGCCTTACGGCGATCGTGGCGGTGTGGTCATCGAACCCATGCTGACCGACCAGTGGTATGTACGTGCGGCCCCGCTGGCCAAGGTCGCTACCCAGGCGGTGGAAGACGGCGAAATCCAGTTCGTGCCCAAGCAGTACGAAAACATGTATTTTTCCTGGATGCGCGACATTCAGGACTGGTGTATCTCGCGCCAGCTGTGGTGGGGCCACCGTATTCCGGCCTGGTACGACACCGAAGGCAAGGTCTATGTAGGTCGTGACGAAGCCGAAGTGCGCGCCGCCAACCAGCTTGGCGACGAGGTGGTACTGAGCCAGGACAACGATGTGCTCGACACCTGGTTCAGCTCGGCGCTGTGGACCTTCTCCACCCTGGGCTGGCCGGAAAAGACCCCGGAGCTGGCCACCTTCCATCCGACCAGCGTGCTGGTCACCGGCTTCGACATCATTTTCTTCTGGGTGGCGCGCATGATCATGATGACCATGCACTTCATCAAGGACGAAAACGGCAAACCGCAGGTTCCGTTCAAAACCGTTTACGTCACCGGTCTGATCCGTGACGAAAACGGCGACAAAATGTCCAAGTCCAAGGGCAACGTGCTGGATCCGCTGGACATGATTGACGGCATCGATCTGGAGTCGCTGGTGACCAAGCGTACCGGCAACATGATGCAACCCCAGCTGGCGGCCAAAATCGAAAAAGCCACCCGCAAGGAATTTGCCGACGGCATAGAGGCGCACGGCACCGATGCCCTGCGCTTTACCCTGGCGGCCATGGCCTCGACCGGTCGTGACATCAACTGGGACATGAAGCGTCTCGACGGCTACCGCAACTTCTGCAACAAGCTGTGGAACGCCTCCCGCTACGTGCTGATGAGCACCGAAGAGCAGGATTGTGGTCTGAAGGGCGGCGAGCTCAAGTACTCGCTGGCGGATCGCTGGATTCAGGCACAACTGCAGGTCACCATCAAGGACGTGCGCGACGCACTGGACAGCTATCGCTTCGACCGGGCCGCCAATGCGCTGTACGAGTTTATCTGGAACCAGTTCTGCGACTGGTATCTTGAGCTGACCAAGCCGGTGCTGTGGCACGGCTCCGAGGCCGAGCAGCGCGCTACCCGCAAGACCCTGATCGAAGTGCTGGAAACCCTGCTGCGTCTGGCTCACCCCATCATGCCCTTCATCACCGAAGAGATCTGGCAGCGGGTGGCTCCGCTGGCCGGTCGTGGTGGCGACAGCATCATGCTGGCCGCTTATCCACAGGCCGATGCCGCGCTGGAAGACAGCGCCGCCATGGCCGATCTGGAATGGGTGAAACGCTTCATCGTGTCTATCCGCAACCTGCGGGCCGAAATGAACATTCCGCCCAGCCAGGCATTGAATGTGCTGTTGCGCCCGGCCGGTGACGACAGCCGTCGCGCTACCGACAACGACGCCTTCCTCAAGGCCATGGCCAAGCTGGACACCATTACCCAGCTGGCGGCAGACGAAGAAGCGCCCACCTCCAGCAAGCAGCTGATCGGTGACACCGAACTGCTGCTGCCGATGGCGGGCATCATCGACAAGGATGCCGAGCTGGCCCGGCTGCAGAAGGAACTGGGCAAGGTAGGCGGTGAGATCAAGCGACTGGAGGGCAAGCTGAACAATGCCAGCTTCGTCGCCAAGGCGCCCGCCGAGGTGGTGGAAAAAGAGCAGGAAAAGCTGGCCGACTACCAGGCCACCCTGGTCAAGCTGCAGCAGCAGCAGGAGCAGATAGCCAACCTGTAATACTTCATCGGGTGCCAGACGCCCGACATGGAGTAAGAAGCCGGCTCGAGAGCCGGCTTTTTTATCGGTGAAAAACGTAGCGGAAATTAAGCCAGGCCGGCCACCGCCCGTTGTACCGCCAAGGCTCCCTGATGGATTTCATCCATGATGGCCTCCACTTCCTGTACCTGCAGTTTTCCCTGTTCAGCCACCCCGGAAACGTCGGTGATCGCGGTCGAGACCTGTGCCGTCAGCTCCCGGTTCTGCTGCACCACCTGACCTATTTCTGCCGTCGCCCGGCTGGTACGCCCGGCCAACTGTCTGACTTCATCGGCAACCACCGCAAAGCCACGCCCCTGCTCACCGGCTCGGGCCGCCTCAATGGCCGCATTCAAGGCCAGTAAATTGGTCTGATCCGCCACACTGCTGATGGTCGCGACTATATCTTCGATATTGCGTGCCCGTTCGTTGAGACGTTCGATCAGCTGCATCGCCTGCGCGAGATCACCGGCGATACGGGATGAGGTATTTACCGATGCCAGCAAGGAGCCGGCACCTCGTTCGGCGATATGTGAGGTTTGTATCGCCGTTACGCTGGCCAGTTCCGACGCTTCCCGGGCTTGCTGGGCCTGTTGTACCCGAGTGGTAATATCGGAGGCAAACTTGACGACCCGCGCCACCTTGCCCTGCGCATCCAGAATCGGGTTATAGGTGGCTTCCAGCCAAAGCTCGCGCCCGGCCGCATCAAACCGCTTGAAACGCCCCGACTTGTGCTCTCCCCCCGCCAACTCTTGCCAGAAACCGGGATTATCACGATGAAAATTGTCTTCACAAAAGAGTCGGTGGTGTTTGCCGGTCAATTGCTCGAGCCGGTAACTCATAGTGGTCAGAAAATTTTCGTTGGCACTGATAATGGTGCCGTCGGGCATGAATTCGATCACCGCCATGGACTTGTGCAGCGAGTCCAGTACCGCCTGTTGGGATTCCAGTTGTCGCTGTTTGACCGTGATATCACTCGCCAGCTTCAGCACCTTGATGACGGTACCGTTTTTATCGCACACCGGAAAATAATTGGCCTCCAGCCAGATGGGGTCTCCCTGGCGGTTACGACGGGCAAAGGTTCCGCTCTGCCCCCGTCCCTGCTGCAGTTGCTGCCAGAAGCGGCGATACTCGGCCGACTGAACCAGGGCCGGATCGCAGAACAGGCGATGATTTTCTCTTTGCAGCTCCGCCAGCGAATAACCGACAACAGACAGAAACGCCGGATTGGCATCCAGAATGTCGCCATTGGGGGTGAATTCGATCACCGCCATATGATTTTTAATTGCACTCTGCTGTGCCAGTACTTGCTCGTACAGATCTTGATAATGAGCGGCCTGCTGCTTCAGTTTTCTGCTACCGAGCATGATGTTTCAATCTCCTGACATCTATCATATTAAATAAAAAGGGACGTTGCGGAGTAGTGACCCGTGAACAGAGGTTTTATTTTCACCTGATACGGTAATGAGAGCCGATAACTGCGCCACCGCATTGGATCCGACTTCTACGCCGATAGGAAAGGAATGCAATAAAAAGTTGTACTCAATGAGAGCCGGTCAGCATTATTACCATACAACCTGAAGGGAAAAGCCATGAATCCTCACGCCTTGCTCGTTTCTCTGCTGCTCGGTCTGCCATCGGTGATGGACGACAACACGCTTTCAGCGCAGCTATTGCAGGCCCACAATCAAATTCGCGCCGAGGTGCGGGCACCTCCGCTCGTCTGGTCTGATCTCGCCGAAGTGCAGGCACGGCGCTGGGCCCGTGAGCTGGCCCGGCGCTGCGACATAGAACACAGCCAGGGCTCCGGCTTCGGTGAGAACCTGTTTATGGGCACGCTCGGATATTATGACGAACTGGATGGCATCAAGGCCTGGGAGGAGGAAAAGCGGAATTATAGCGGGCAGCCACTGAGCCGCAGCCTGGTACCCAGCGTCGGTCATTATACCCAGATGATCTGGCCTCAGACCCGCGAGTTGGGCTGTGCCACCTCGGTCTGCAACAACAACCTGATACTGGTGTGCAACTATTATCCACCGGGTAACTATCTGGGTGAGTCGGCCTATTAAAACGGAAGACTCGACCGCGCCTTCCGTTTGGGGTATGGCGTTGTTATTTCTTGTCTTTATCTACCTGGTTGCCGATGACGCCACCGACCACGGCACCCCCTATGGTTCCCATAGTGCTGCCACCGGTAAGCACCGAGCCGGCAACACCGCCGGCGCCGGCGCCGATGGCGGTATTGCGATCCCGGTCCGACATGTTGCTACAGGCAGACAGGCCCAGCAGCAGAACGGCGGTTACAGCCGCTACCTTTATATTGCCATTGTTCGTCTTCATCATTGCCTCGACTGAATAAATACTCGCCACATGTATACACACTTATTAGTGTAATCCCTTTACTCACGGGCGGCGCGTCGTCGAAGCGGGTCTGTGTCTGATGCTGTCGCCCGCCGGACCGAATGCATCAGGCACCCGTCCCAAGCCATAACAAGCGCACCACCGCCACGTTGGCGATGCTGACCAGCAGCAGAAAACCGACATAGGTCATGACCAGGTAACGAAAATAGTTGTGTCGGCTGTGCCTGATCAGCCCCAGTTTTTCCTGATGCGCACGGTGAGACACGGCTATCTTGGCAAACAGCGCCAGCTCGAAGTGCATCAGCACCAGGCTGATCAGCGTCAGCACGGTACCGAGCAGCGGCGCTATCAGGATCCAGCCTTTCAGCACCTGGGTAATCTCGGGCTTCAGATAGGGCACAGCCCCCAGCAGCACCACGGCGATGGTGATCTGAAACAGTTTTTGCCAGATATGATCGTGGCGATATTTGTATTCATCCCACAGCTGCGCATGCGGGTCGTACGGGTGACACATCCGAGAGCTCCTGATCTCCAGTTTGCGCCACTATAGCATGGGACTCAGGCCCAGCTCTGCATCCTCGGGCCGGGCCATGTCTCCCTGCCGATAATCGCAAACGCCATCGGGGAACACCGCCTCCAGCATGGCGGTATAGGGTTCCACTTCCTGGGGCTGATAAAAGCCCAACGCCACCGCCTCGGCCACCGGCACCCGCGCGCATTTGAACAGATCGCCGGTCAGCGGACTGCCGGCGGCATTGCGCGGAGAGCGGTAGGCCGGATAACGGTTAAGGCAGGCGCCAATGTCTACATCTCCTCGCCAAGTGCCGTTCCAGACGTTGTTTCCTTCGGCAATCAATTCGCCCTGATCGGTCCAGCAGGCGTCTTTCGCCGCCGCCGGCCGTTGGCCCGTGGTCAGCCACTCGTCGAGCAGCACGAAGGCGCGATCACTGGGATCATAGGGTTTGCCACTTTGCCAGATAATCACGTTATCCGTATTACCCCGTGCCTGACGGATACGCAGCCAGGACGACAGGGTGGCGTAGGAGTGGTGCATGTCGAGCTGGCCGTCCAGATAGTGGCGCAGATCGATCACCGGTATATCGATGTTACCGAGGAAAACATGGCCGGAGTAGTAGGTTGCCGCCATGGCGCCGCTATGCCCCTGGCTGCGGGGCGCCGTCTTGATAAGCTCAACCTGGTTGCGTTCGAACACTCGCAACGGCACCGGACTGCCCGGCGTCTTCTGCATGTTATGGTCACTCCAGATGGACACCTCCGCCAGGCTGTCGTCTCCGCTCAGCACCCACAGTTTTTCCTGCGCCATGTCTTTTGGTGCCTTCCAGCTGCCGATATTGGCGTTGAGGTGCAGAAACTCGGCCATGCTGATCTGCCCCAACCTCAGGGCTTCCAGCCCATACTGCACCCCGACGTTATCATGGGTACGATGAGCAAAACCGTCTTCACCGACGCCATAGAAAGCGGCCAGATCGTGCCAGTGGCTGAAGCGGTCGGTGCCGGCCACGGCCGGTGCATAATGATTGGCCCGATGAAAATAACGGGGATTGTTGGTCAGCGGCGCCAGCCCGCGCCAACTCTTGGAGCATTCGTTGGCTCCCGGCGGCAGGGCCGGCAAGGTCAGCCCCAGGCCGGCAACCCGGGCCCAGCGATAGTATTTCTTGAACTCGTGCTCCACATCACTGCTGGCTGCAACGCCCATCACCTGGCCCCGGTTTTCCTGCACCCGCCAGCGTGGATTATCCCGCGCCGTGACGTCGAAATAGTATTCCAGCAGCTCGCAATCCAGTGCCCAGATGCTCTGGGTAATCATGTCCGGATAACTGTATTGGGGAATGATGGCGTCGAGCAGACCGGGTTTGTTCTGGGCAATCAGATACTGCTGTACCGCCCCACCGGAGCCACCGATGCCGACCGTATAGTCCGGCGTGCCGTAGCGGGCCACAAACTGCGCCTTGACCATCTCGGCGGTGTTGGCCGCCAGCCACACGTTATAGTGATTGCTGGTCATGTTGCCGCTGGATCCGGCCAGGGCGTAGCCCTGTGCCAGCTGTTCGGTCAGACGGGAGGCAATGCGCCCCAGACTCATCTTGCCCTGGCGCTTGCCGATGCCCACGCCACCCTTGAAGTGATAGATAAGCTTTTGGTTCCAGTAAGGACTGTGGGTTTCGGTCACCGGCGCCGCGGGATCGGCCAGCATGGCGATCACATAGATAAAGCGGTTGATGGTGCCGCGCTCCACTCGCAGCACGAAGGGAATCGACCTGCCCTGCCAGTCAAGCCAGGCCAGGTCGGCCGGCTCGCCATTTTCGGGCCAGAGGTGATAGTCGTCCCGCCCTTCCACCTTGTAGAAATAGTCGACCCGCGTCGGTAGCAGACAGTCCTGACTGTGGCCAAGCAGCCGGGTCTTGTCTTTCACGCCATCGAGCTCGGCATACACAGGGGTGCCGATGCCCAGGCGATTATCCACCAGCGGCTGGCCCAGCCCGACTTCTTCGGTATTACAGGCGAAGGGGTATTGCAGCGGGCCGAGTGAGGTATCCACCGGGCCCGTTTGACCGAGACCGACGGGAAAGTCGAAAACGGACAGGTCCAGCGGCACCCGGGAGGCATGGGGGCCCTGATAGACGGGTCTGGGCGCGGCAGGATCATAACCGGGCGGCAGCGCCTCCACCACCAGCTCGGGGGGATCCGATAACAGATGACGTCCCAGCCTCGCCTGTAACTGCGGCCAGCTCGCCAGCAGCCCCAACACCACCACCACCAGTGGCAACAGCCACCACCAACGTCTGCTTTTTATGTTCATATCGCGTCACCTCTGAGCTAAGCATAGCGGAGAGAAAAAGCGTTGCATCTCTCATTAAAGCGGTTATGGTCACGCCGATGAGAAGGAGAGGATTGATGATTGAAACATCGAAAAACGGAGCAAGCGCCTACAGATGGCCCCCGACTCTCGGCAGAATAATGCCGCTGGAATCCCGGCATGATGGCGGGCTGGCAGCACTTATTCGGACGATATCGGCAGAGTATGGCCTGACCGCCGATAAGGGCTTCAGCGTGGCCGATCCCGATCTCGACCGTCTGAGTCAGGTGTATCGGCAGCACGGCGCCGGATACTGGGTAGTGGAAGATGGTGAGGGGCGCCTACTGGGCGGTGCGGGTCTGGGCCCGATGCCGAAAGATAACGCCGTATGCGAACTGCAGAAAATGTATCTGGACTCAACAGCCAGAGGCAAGGGACTGGGCAGAGCGCTGGCACTGTATGTGTTGCAACAGGCCCGTATCTTGGGTTACCGACACTGCTATCTGGAAACCACGGCTATCCTGCCCGAGGCGCTGGCGCTTTATCGAAAGCTGGGGTTCCTGCCCTGCGAACGACGGGGCAACACCGGGCATCATGACTGTGAAATCACCCTGATGCTGCCCCTCGGCTAGCGATTACTCTTCGAAGTAGGTGCCCCAGCCGTCGTACTCGATACCATATTTCCGGGCGATCGGCAGCAGTTGTTCAATCTGCGCCATGATGGCCTCTTCGGCCAGGGGCCCTTCCTTGATGGCATCAAAACACAAAATGGTCTGGCCCCGCTCCAGGGTCAGCTCTTCCGCATCGGTCACCTCGAATTCCGCCTTGAAACAGTCAACCGCGGCCTTTTCGAGCCGGTTGAAGTCCTGGCCGGAAAAGTGATGTTCTATGGTGTATTCCGCATCCGGGTTACTGCCATCTTCCAGCAGAGAGGTAATAATTTCACGGGTCTCTTCCCGCCAGTTTTGCTGTTCAGTCATGAGTGGCTCCTTGGCCGGATAACGGTATGGGTTCAGGGACGGCGGGCTTCGCTGTCCAGTTCGGCAATGCGCTCGGCAATCAACTGACGACTGTGCTTGAGCAGATCCCGAATCTGATTGGGTGCATAACCCTCAATCGAAATCGGCGGCATGATTTCGACGATCAGCTCACCGTTGTCCCAGCGGTTCAGATCCACCTGACCGAAATAACTGGAGCAGGCGATGGGCACTATGGGAACACCGGCCTGCAGGGCAATATGAAAGGCCCCGGTCTTGAACGGCAACAGCCCCTTGCCCTTGCTGCGAGTGCCTTCGGGAAACATCCAGATCGACATGTTGCGCTGGCGAATCTTGTCCACCACTTTGCCGATGGTGCTGGCAGCCTTGGCCTTGTTCTCGCGGTTGATCAGCAGGTTGCCACTCAGCCAGAACAATTGCCCGAACAGCGGTATCCAGAACAGACTGTTTTTGCCGATGGCCACGGTGCGCGGCATTACGGCACCGGGCAGGGCGATAATATCCCAGTTGCTCTGGTGGTTGGCGATATACACCGCCGAGTGCAAATCCTTGACATGCTCATAGCCCCGAAAAGTCACCTTGAGCCCCACCAGCGGGCAGGCCTTGTTGAACAGACGCCCCAGCAGATGGACGTTATTGGGGTGACGGGGGCGCAGCAGGCACATCAGGGTACCGAGTACAAAGACCATCACCATGGCCAGAGCCAGCAAGAACAGCCGCAACAGCTTTAACATGAACAAACCTCGCGTTTTGAGAGACGGCAGTATACTGAGCAGACCCACAAGGAACAAGGCCCGGTCGCTGATTGACAGCGGCCGGGCCCTGGGTGGTTGTGCTCGAAATGATTGAAGCTAAAACATCAGCACCTTGCCATTTTCATCGTACTCTTCACATCGATATCAACGCCGATAGCCAGGCGCATCCGACTCCAGCCTGAAGCCCTGTACCAGCTGTTGCAGCCCGGCGGCCAGTTCCGACAGCTCACGGCTGGCGCTGGCGGTCTGTTCGGCGCCGGCGGCGGTTTCACCGCCCATTTCGTGAATACCGGTGAGATTACGACTGATGTCTTCGGTGACTGTCGCCTGCTCTTCCACCGCGGTAGCAATCTGGGTGTTCATATCGTGAATGGTCTGTACCGCCGCGCTGATCAGCTCCAGCGCCTGTTCGGCTTCACGCGCCTGGGTCACGGTCAGCTCCGCCTGCTGGCGACCGCCGTTCATGGCGGCCATCGCCTGCTCCGCATCGGCCTGCAGCTTGGTAATGGTAGAAACAATCTCCTGGGAAGAATGCTGGGTCTGCTCCGCCAGGTTGCGCACCTCGGAGGCCACCACCGCAAAGCCCCGCCCCTGCTCGCCGGCCCGCGCCGCCTCGATGGCCGCGTTCAGCGCCAGCAGATTGGTTCTGTCGGCGATTTCCTGAATCACCTGCACCACCGAGCTTATCCGGGTGCTGCTGTCGGCCAGTGACTGCACCACCAGGCCGGTAGAGGCCACATCATCCGCCAGTCGCGTAATGGAAGAGACCGTCTGCTGTACCACCTTCTTGCCCTGCTCCGCCGCCTCGTTGGCAGAGCGGGCAGACGCGGCCGCCAGGCTGGTATTCTGGGATACTTCCTGCACCGTGGCCGACATCTCGTTGATGGCGGCCGCCACCTGATCGGTATCCTGCTGCTGGCGACTCAGGTTGGCACTGGTCTGCAGCGATACCGCCGAGGTTTCTTCCGCCGCCGCCGACAGACTGGTGCTGGACTGATGAATATGGCCGATAAGCTCACGCAGCTTGTCGGTCATGTGATGCAACTTGCCATAGACCCCCTGAGTGCCGGAACCAAACTGCAGGCTCAGATCACCATCGGCAATGCGGGATGCAACTCGCTCCATCTCACTCGGCTCGGCACCCAGCGGCTGCAGCACCATGCGTTTGAGCGCCCAGCCCAGCAGCAGGCTGAGGCCAACCAGCAGCAGCACCAGCGACACCATCAGCACCACCATCTGCTGGTTTTGTTGTTCTTCCGCTTGCAGTTGCTCTGACTGACGGGCAAGTAACAGAGAAACGAAGTTATCCACCGAGTTGCTCAGCGTCTTTCGCGCATTGTCGTACTCACGACCCATCACTCGATTCTGGGCTTCGTCCAGTCTTCCCTGCCCCACCAGATCAAGCGCCTCCTGTTCCAGCCTACTCATGATCAGGGTCTCCTGACGCCCCTGCTCCAGCAGTGTCATTTCTTTCGGCAACAGCTGCATTTCCGCAATCATGTCTTCGTTGGAGATATTGCGGCCATTGGCTCTGGGAGCCTTGCCCTGAGTGATGTCCATCACTTTATGGTAGGCATCCAGTTTTTCGCGATTACCGGTTACCACATAATTACGAATATGGGTCGACAACTCGGTCGAATACATGCGCAGCATATTGGCAGAATTGAAATAATTGTAGCGAGCTTCATGAGCCCGGCTCAGTCCCTGCTGCGACTGCAGCAGCAAATAGAGAGCACCTCCCAGCGTCAGTGCCAGTGCCAGCACCACCAGAAACACCAGGCGAATTACCGCCTTCAGGGTCAAATTCTTATGCATAAAAGCACTCCAGTCGCCAAAAAAACGCCTTAAAAAAACAATAATATTGTAAACGACATTTGATACATAAAACTCAATTAAATGGATACAATTTTAAAAACCGTCAAATGCGAAGACTCGTATAGAATAAAACCGGCACTTCCCCATAAAAAAAACCGCCCCGATAGGGCGGTTTTTACGTCAGGCGAGAATTCGTTTAACTCAACTTGCCATGGCACTGCTTGTACTTTTTGCCCGAACCACAGGGACAAGGATCGTTACGCCCCACCTTCTGGCCTTCGCGCACGAAGGGGGCGGCATCGCCGGTCGCCGCCGCCGCGCCTTCTTCTTCCAGCAGGCTGTCCGCCACCGCATGGCTGTAGCTCTGGGGCAGACTTTCTGCCGCTTCACGCCGTTTTTCTTCCGCCGCTTCCACTTCTTCCTGGCTCTGTACCCGTACCCGGCTCAGTATGCTGACCACTTCCCGCTTGAGGTTGTCCAGCAGCTGGGTAAACAGCTCGTAAGACTCGCGCTTGTACTCTTGCTTGGGGTTTTTCTGGGCATAACCGCGTAGATGAATGCCCTGACGCAGATGATCCATGGCCGCCAGATGCTCTTTCCACAGGGTATCCAGCGTCTGCAGCATCACCGAGGTCTCGAACTGGCGCAGCACCTCGGGGCCGACCACCGCTTCTTTCTCGGCATAGGCCTTGGCGGCGGCTTCCAGTATCTGCTCGCGCAGCTGTTCGTCGTGCAGTTTTTCGTTCTCTTTCAGCCAGGCGCCGACCGGCACTTCCAGACCAAAGTCGGCCTGCAACCGTTGCTCCAGCCCGGGCACATCCCACATCTCTTCCAGCGACTGGGGCGGAATGTACTCGTCGATAATGCCGTTCAGCACATCTTCGCGGATCACCGTGATGGTGTCGCTGATATCGCCGGAGTCGAGCAGCTCGTTGCGCTGCTCGTATACCACCTTGCGCTGATCGTTGGCGACGTCATCGAATTCCAGCAGGTTCTTACGAATATCGAAGTTGCGGGTTTCCACCTTGCGCTGGGCGTTTTCAATGGCCCGGCTCACCCAGGGATGCTCGATGGCCTCGCCTTCTTCCATGCCCAGCTTCTTCATCATGCCGGTGACCCGATCCGAGGCGAAAATACGCATCAGCGCATCTTCCATCGACAGATAGAAACGGCTGGAGCCCGGATCGCCCTGACGACCGGAGCGGCCGCGCAGCTGGTTATCGATGCGGCGGGATTCATGGCGTTCGGTACCGATGATATGCAGACCACCGGCGGCAATCACCTCGTCGTGACGCAGCTTCCACGCGGCCTTGATGGCGGCAACCTGCTCCGCATTCGGGTTGTCCAGCGCTTCGATTTCGGCCTGCCAGTTGCCACCAAGCACGATGTCGGTGCCGCGACCGGCCATGTTGGTGGCAATGGTTATCACGCCGGACTGACCCGCCTGGGCGATGATTTCCGCCTCGCTGGCGTGGAACTTGGCGTTCAGCACCCGATGCGCAATGCCTTCTTTGTCCAGGATACCCGACAGCAACTCGGAGTTTTCGATGGAGACGGTGCCGACCAGTACCGGCTGGCCCCGCTCCACGCAATCCTTGATATCCGCCACTATGGCCTGGTATTTCTCGGCGGCGGTCAGGTAGACCAGATCGCCCATGTCCTTGCGCACCATCGGCTTGTTGGTGGGGATCACTACCGTATCCAGGCCGTAGATATGCTGGAATTCGAAGGCTTCGGTATCGGCGGTGCCGGTCATGCCCGCCAGCTTGTCGTACAGGCGGAAGAAGTTCTGGAAAGTAATGGAAGCCAGGGTCTGGTTTTCGTTCTGGATTTTTGCCCCTTCCTTGGCCTCCACCGCCTGATGCAGGCCTTCGGACCAGCGACGACCCGGCATGGTACGGCCGGTGTGCTCGTCGACGATGATCACCTCGTTGTCCTGCACTATGTAGTCGACATTGCGCTCGAACAGGGTATGCGCCCGCAGGCCGGCGTTGACGTGCGCCAGCAGGGTGATATTGCCGGCCGAGAACAGCGAGTCTTCCTGTTGCAACAGCCCCATGCGCTTCAGCTCTTCTTCCACGAAGATCTGGCCGTTTTCGGTCAGCAGCGCCTGCTTGTTTTTCTCATCTACCGTGTAGTGGCCGTCACCGGTGTACTCTTCGGTGTCTTCCTGGTCCTGCTTGACCAGCTTGGGGATCAGGGTATTGATGCGGGTGTAGAGCTCGGAGCTGTCTTCTGCCGGACCCGAGATAATCAGCGGAGTACGGGCTTCATCGATCAGCACCGAATCCACTTCATCCACCAGCGCATAGTACAGCGGCCGCTGTACCCGCTGCTGGGGCGAGAACGCCATGTTGTCGCGCAGATAGTCGAAACCGAATTCGTTGTTGGTGCCGTAGGTGATATCGGCGGCATAGGCTGCGTGCTTTTGTGCCGAATCCATGCCCGGCAGGTTGCAGTCGACGGTCAGCCCCAGAAACTCGAACAGGGGCCGGTTGGCTTCCGCATCACGACGGGCCAGATAATCATTCACCGTCACCACGTGCACGCCGCGTCCGGTCAGGGCATTCAGGTACACCGGCAGGGTACCGGTCAGGGTCTTGCCCTCACCGGTTTTCATTTCGGCGATCTGATTGTTGTGCAACACCATGCCGCCAATCAGCTGCACGTCGAAGTGACGCATCTCGAATACCCGGCGGGAGGCTTCGCGTACCGTGGCGAAGGCTTCCGGCAACAGCTGATCCAGAGTTTCGCCCTGCTCCAGCCGACTGCGAAACTCGACGGTCTTGGCCTGCAGTTCGGCATCGGACAGCGCCTCGAACTTCGGCTCCATCGCATTGATTTCATTTACAACTTTACGTAGCCGCTTGAGCGTTCTGTCGTTACGGCTACCGATTATCATGGTAAAAAGTTTAGTAATCATGTTTGGCCAATAATGATGATGAAAAAATAAAGCCCCGTATGGGGCCAAACTCTTGGTCAGGCAAACAGGCGCCGTATGCCCGGAGTCAGGATAATGAAACAGATATGGAGATTAAGCAGCAAAGATTCAAGGACTGCAAGCACTGCAGACGTCCTGCGTGGCAACAGAATACCGGTATCCGGAGCCAGGGTGGCCACTGCCGGCCATGATGAACAACCTGATACAACAACGGGAATACAGAAAAACAGGCGTAAATAAAACACGCCGGCGCGGAGAGGATACCGGCGTGTTTTCAATGGGTTCAGGCGGGGCTGAACGCGGTATCGTAGTAACGAATCGGCGACTCGGCACCCTGTTCACCGAAGGTAACGATTTCCCAGGCTTCGGTATTGGCCAGCATGGCGCGCAGCAGGGTGTTGTTCAGGGCATGACCGGTTTTATAGGCACAAAACTCGCCCAGAATGCTGTGGTTGCACATGTAGAGATCACCGATGGCATCCAGCATCTTGTGCTTGACGAACTCGTTGGGGTAACGCAGCCCGTCGTCGTTCAGTACCTTGTAGTCATCCAGTACCACGGCGTTTTCCAGGCTGCCGCCCAGTGCCAGATTCTGGGAATGCAGATATTCGATATCGCGCATAAACCCGAAGGTCCTGGCCCGGCTCAGCTCCTTGACGAAGGCGGCACCGGAAAAGTCCAGCACCAGATGCTGACTCTGGCCTTCAAACACCGGGTGTTTGAAGTCGATGGTCAGATCCATCTTGAAGCCACCGCGATAAGGCCGGAATTCCGCCCATTTGTCGCCGTCTTCTACCCGTACCGGCTGTTTGATGCGAATGAAGCGCTTGAGTGCGTTCAGCTCGCGAATGCCACCGGATTGCAGTAGATAGATAAAGGGGTGTGAACTGCCGTCCATTACCGGCACCTCGGGAGCATCGACCTCGATAACGAGGTTATCGATGCCCAACCCCGCCAACGCGGCGGACAGGTGCTCTATGGTCGACACCCGCACGCCCTGCTCGTTGACCAGCGCAGTGCAGAGCATGGTGTCCTTGACCAGGGCGGCATCGGCCCGAATATCGACCTGCGGGTCCAGATCGGTACGACGAAACACAATACCTGTGTTAGCCGGCGCCGGTACAAATGTCATTTGCACCTTGTGGCCGGAGTGCAGGCCGATTCCGGTGGCCTGTACTGTATTTTTCAACGTTCGCTGTCTAATCATAAGGTTACCCGCAAGTAAAAAGGCCCGATTCGAACCGAATTCAAATGGTCCGATATGTTAGCACAATAATCCACCGTCGCCAATTGAGAGCCTTTCTCAGTCTGCCTGCTTACGCAAAAATGCCGGAATATCCAGGTAATCCATATCGGACTTGGCCTGGGTGGCGTCACCATTGACTGCCAGCTTGCCGGGCTGCTCTTCGCGCTGGGTTTCCACCTGACGCATGCCGTTGTCGTCCCGGTTGCTGGAGCCGGACTTGACCAGGGTGATGTCCGGCTTGCGCTCGGCACCGATACCGGTGGCCACCACGGTCACCCGCAGTTCGTCGCTGATGTCCGGATCCAGTACCGTACCCACCACCACGGTGGCGTTTTCGGAAGCGAAGGCCTTGACCGCATTACCCACGGTTTCAAACTCTTCGATGGTCATGTCCAGACCGGCGGTGATGTTGACCAGGATGCCGCGGGCACCGGCCAGATCCACGTCTTCCAGCAGCGGGCTGGAAATCGCTTTTTCGGCTGCTTCTTCGGCTCTGTCTTCACCGGTGGCGTGGCCGGTCCCCATCATGGCGGTGCCCATTTCACGCATCACGGTACGCACATCGGCGAAATCGACGTTGATCAGACCCGGACGGGTGATCAGCTCGGCGATACCCTGTACCGCACCCAGCAGCACGTCGTTGGCGGCCTTGAAGGCGTCGAGCAGGGAAATACCCCGGCCCAGCACTTTCAACAACTTGTCGTTGGGAATGGTGATCAGGGAGTCGACGTGCTTGGCCAGCTCGTTGATGCCCTGCTGGGCGTAGTTCATCCGCTTCTTGCCTTCGAAGGCAAACGGCTTGGTGACCACGGCCACGGTCAGAATACCCAGCTCCTTGGCCACTTCCGCAACCACGGGAGCCGCACCGGTACCGGTGCCGCCGCCCATGCCGGCCGCGATAAACACCATGTCGGCACCATCCAGCAGGTCACGGATCGCGTCTCTGTCTTCCAGCGCCGCGTCGCGGCCTACTTCCGGGTTGGCGCCGGCGCCCAGTCCCTTGGTGATATCGCCACCCACCTGCAGGGTACGGGAAGCACTGGAGTTGCGCAGCGCCTGGGCATCGGTATTGATGGCCAGAAACTCGACCCCTTCCAGGTTTTCACGCACCATGTGCTCGACGGCATTACCGCCGCCGCCGCCAACACCCACCACTTTAATGACGGCTTCCTGCTCGTGATCATTCATCAATTCAAATATATTACTCATAAGAGTCTCTCCACTTTGCTCTTGGTTATGGGTGCCAAGCTTAAAATTCGCCACGCAACCAGTTACCGATCCGTTTCAGCAGTCCGGTGACACTGGATTTGTTGTTATAGTCCTGTTGAGGCATCGATTGATGCTCCTTGCCGTAATGCAACAAGCCGACGGCGGTGGAGTACACCGGTGTTTCAACGTAATCCGACAAACCTTTTACTCCGTCCGGCTGGCCGATACGCACCTGACACTGGAAAATCTGTTCGGCACATTCCACCAGGCCTTCTATCTGCGCGGCACCGCCGGTCAGTACCAGACCCGCCGCCAGCTGATGCTTGACCCCGGCTTTCTTCAGTTCGCCCTGAACCTTGCTCAGCTCCTGATTGATCATGCCAAGCAGCTCGCTGTAGCGCGGCTCTATTACCTCGGCCAGGGTCTGACGCTGCAAACTGCGCGCCGGACGCCCCCCCACGCTGGGCACTTCTATGGTGTCTTCCTTGCTGACCAGCCGGCTGAAGGCGCCACCGTGACGCACCTTGATCGCTTCCGCATCGAGCGGAGGCGTGCCAAAAGCATAGGCGATGTCGCTGGTGACCGTGCTGCCCGCATAGGGAATCACCTTGGTATGACGCAGGGCGCCACCGGTAAACACCGCCATGTCCATGGTGCCACCGCCGATATCCACGACGCAGACACCCAGTTCTTTCTCATCATCGGTCAACACCGCATAACTCGATGCCAGAGCGCTGAAAATCAACTGATCGACCCGTAATCCCAGACGTTCAACGCATTTTTCGATGTTGCGTGCCATGTCGTTGTGGCAGGTGATCAGGTGTACCTTGGCGTGCATGCGCACCCCGGACAGCCCGATGGGATTCTTGATCCCCTCCTGAAAGTCGATGGAGTATTCCTGCGGCAACACATGCAGCACCCGGTGCTCATCGGACAGTCGTACCGACTTGGCGGTATGGATCACGCTGTCCACGTCTTCCTGGCTGACTTCCTCGTCCGAAATCGGCACCATGCCGGTTTCGTTGCGGCATTCGATATGCTTGCCCGACAAGCCCAGGTAGACGGAGGTGATCTGGCAATCCGCCATCATCTCGGCTTCGTCCACCGCCCGCTTCAGCGACTTGACCACCGACTCGAGGTCGTTGACGCCGCCCTTGTCCATTCCCTTCGAGGAATGGCTGCCAAGCCCGATGATATTCAGATCGCCATCCGGTAACACTTCCCCTACCAGGGCCGTGACCTTAGCCGTGCCGATATCAAGCCCGACGATCAGATTTCGTTCCGCGCTTTTTGTCATTATCTGTCTCTTCGTCCTGCTTCCATCCCACTGCCAGCCCGGTATCGTAGCGCAAATCGAGATAAGCCACTCGCTCCCGCTCCGCAATGCCCGGATAGACATCAATAAATCGTTGCAGGCGCGCCTCAAGATCCTCGCGCCCCAGCAACAGCGTAACCCCGTCCGACAGGGTCAGTTCCCAGGAACGTCGAGGGGTCAGATGAACCCGCTCTATTCGATAGCCCCTGGGCTGTAACAATGTTCGTACACTGCGATACTCTTCCAGTACCCGCTTCGACTCTTCATCCGGCCCCGACAGCGAGACCAGTTCGGGGTCGTCGTGACGAACCCGGAAAATCTCGCCATGGGTGTTCACCATGGCGTCCTGATTCCAGCGCGCCGCCACCGGTTGCTCCACGATGTAAACCCGCAGAATATCGGGCCATTGCTTGCGCACCGACGCCTGATAGACCCAGGGCAACGACTGCAGTTGCCGCTGCACCCGGTCCACCTCCAGGGTGAAGAAGTTGCCGACTTCCGGCAACGCCAGCACCGACTCTCGCACCTGGTCCCGGCTGAGGTAATGATGTTCGCCCTGAATCATCAGGCTGTTGACCGGTACCTGATTGGCCGTCGTCATCCATATCATCAACGACCACAGCCCCCACAGCAGCGCCGACAACACCACCAAAAAAAAGCTCAGTCCGCCGATAAAGGCCAGCCGGGTACGGATCGCGACGGCGCTCATATCAACGCGCCATCTCCAGTACCGCGACCACCAATTCATCAAATGACAGGCCGGCGACCCGTGCCGACTTGGGCACCAGACTGGTTTCGGTCATGCCCGGCACCGTATTCACCTCCAGCAGCCACCAGCGGCCCTGACGATCCAGCATCAGATCGACCCGGCCCCAGCCGGTGGCGGCCACCGCCTTGAAGGCGGCCAGGCTCAAGGCACCCAGCGCCTGCTCATCGGCCTCATTCAGGCCACATGGGCACAGGTATTCGGTATCGCCGGACTGATACTTGGCCGAATAGTCATAAAAATCATGGGTCGTACGCAAGCGGATCGCCGGCAACGCCTGCTCCCCCAGGATGCTGACCGTATATTCGTCACCTTCGATGAAGCGCTCGATCAGCACCTCGTCGTCGAAGGTGAACGCCTCAACCACTGCCCGGGCCAGGGTCTCGGCATCGGCCGCCTTGGTCATGCCGATGCTGGAACCTTCGTGCGAGGGTTTGACGAACACCGGGCCGTCAAACTGTGCCAGCAGCGCCGCCGCATCCTCGGCCTTGAAACTGCTTTTATGCACGACTCGAAAATCGGCGGTGGGCAGATCCATCGCCTGCCACACCTGCTTGGTGCGAACCTTGTCCATCGCCAGTGCCGCGCCCAGCACGCGGGAGCCGGTATAGGGCAGCCCCAGGTGTTCCAGCGCGCCCTGCAGGGTACCGTCTTCACCACCACGGCCGTGAACCACGATAAAGGCCCGCTCGAAGGCGTCTTCCTTCAGCCGCGCCAGGGGATAATCGCGGGTATCTATGCCGTGGGCGTCCACCCCGGCCCGCTGCAGGCCGGCCAGAACCGCCGCACCGGAACGCAGCGACACTTCCCGCTCGGCGGAGTGACCGCCGAACAATACCGCGACTTTACCGAACTGTGTCATGCCTGCTCTCCCTGTTGCTTCATCGCTTCAATCGATAGCTGTAGCTGACCCAGCTTGCGGGCCAGCCCCCCCACGTTGCCGGCGCCCTGGGTCAGGACCAGATCGCCATCCTGCAGCAGCTCGGCCAATACCAGCGGCACCTCGTCGGGCGTGGCCACATAAATAGGCTCCATATGACCTCGACTGCGAATGGAGCGGCACAGAGCGCGACTGTCGGCACCGGGGATGGCTGCTTCGCCGGCACTGTACACTTCCAGCAGGATCAGTACATCGGTTTTCGACAGCACGTCGACAAAATCTTCATACAGATCCCGGGTGCGGCTGTAACGATGCGGCTGATAGATGGTCACCAGGCGACGTTCGGGCCAGCCGGCGCGTACCGCATTCAGGGTGGCACGCACTTCACTCGGGTGGTGGCCGTAGTCATCCACCAGCTTGGCCAGGCCGCGACCGGTCTCGAATTCGCCATATTGCTGAAAACGACGGCCGACACCCTCGAATTTCATCAGCGCCGTCCGTATGGCGTCGTCGGCCACGCCGTCTTCACAGGCCACGGCAATGGCGGCGGCGGCATTCTGGGCATTATGCCGACCGGGCAGATTGAGCTGCACGTCCAGGCAGCTGCCGTCGGGACGGCACACCTTGAAGTGGCTGTGGTCCCGCTGCTGGCTGAATGCCTCGATCCGGTAGTCCGCATCTTCGGCAAAACCGTAGGTAACAAACTGGCGCCCGATACGCGGTATCAGCTCGCGCACCACCTCGTCGTCGACACAGAGCACCGCCAGGCCATAAAACGGCAAATTGTGCAGAAAATCGACGAAGGTGCCTTCCAGCTTGCTGAAATCGCCGCCGTAGGTGTCCATGTGATCCGCTTCGATATTGGTGACAATGGACACCATCGGCTGCAGGTGCAGGAAGGAGGCGTCGCTTTCGTCGGCCTCGGCGATCAGATAACGGCTGGATCCCAGGCGGGCATTGCAGCCGGCACCGTTGAGCAGGCCACCGATAACAAAGGTCGGATCCATGCCCGCTTCACCATAGATGCTGGCGACCAGGCTGGTGGTCGTGGTCTTGCCGTGAGTACCGGCCACCGCCACCCCGTGGCGAAAACGCATCAATTCGGCCAGCATTTCGGCCCGGCGCACCACCGGAATACGCAGCTCGCGGGCCGCCACCAGCTCGGGGTTATCGGCCTTGATGGCGGTAGACACCACCACCACACTGACGTCGGCAACCTGTTCCGGCGCATGGCCCAGGTAAATGGTGGCGCCCATCGCCGCCAGCCGGTCGGTGACCGGGTTATAGGCGATATCGGAGCCGGAAATGGCATAGCCCTCGTTGGCCAGCACCTCGGCAATACCGCCCATACCGGCACCACCGATGCCGATAAAGTGGATGCGTCGTACCCGTCTCATCTCGGGTACCATGCTTCTGAGTTTTGCCAGTTCAACCTTGGTCATGCCATTCTCTCGTTTTATTTCGCCACGGCGCAGAGGCACTCGGCCACCCGCTCTGCAGCATCGGTAATCGCCAGCGACCGGGCCCGGCTGGCCATGGCCAGCAATTGCGCCCGGTTGTCGCCAAGTTGTTTCAATTGCGCCGCCAACCCCTGAGGCGTCAGTTCGGACTGGGGCAGCAACACCGCCGCACCGCTGTCGGACAGGGTGCGGGCATTTTTGGTCTGGTGGTCATCCACCGCATGGGGCAGCGGCACAAACAGCGCACCCACACCGGCGGCGGCCACTTCGGACACCGTCAGCGCGCCGGCGCGACAGACCACCAGATCCGCCGCGCCGTAGGCCGCCGCCATGTCGTCGATAAAATCGCTCACCTCGGCCTCGATACCCAGCGCAAGATAGGCCTGGCGCACCGCCTCGGCGTTGCCCTTGCCGGTTTGATGGCGCACCGCTATGTTGTTGCCTGCGTTGCCGGCCAGCGCCACCGCCTCGGGCACGGTTTGGTTCAGTATTCTGGCGCCCAGGCTGCCGCCCACCACCAGCAGCCGCAGCGGCTGAGGCTCGGTCGCAATGCGCTCGGCAGGCATCGGCAGCGCCAGCACGTCGGCCCGCACCGGGTTGCCCACCACGGCGGTGTTCTCACCCTCGGCAAAGGCACCGGGAAAGGCCATCAACACTCTGCTGGCGATGCGGGCCAGCAGTCGGTTGGTCATGCCGGCGGCGGCATTTTGCTCGTGCAGTACCAGCGGAATGCCCGCCAATCTGGCCGCCACGCCACCGGGGCCGGCGGCAAAGCCGCCCATGCCCAGTACCACCTGCGGCTGCACCTGACGCAACACCCGCCGCGCCTGCCATACCGCCTTCAGGATCTGAACCGGTGCCAGCAGCTTTCGTTTGAGGCCGTTACCGCGCACACCGGCGATATTGATGGTATGCAGCGGGTAGCCGTGCTTCGGTACCAACTGCGCTTCCATTCGCTCGGCGGTGCCCAGCCAGTGAATATTCCAGCCCTGCTCCCGCAGCCGGTCCGCTACCGCCAGACCGGGAAAAACATGGCCCCCGGTGCCACCGGCCATTACCAGCAGGGTTTTGGACTCGCTCATGTTACCTCCCGCTGTCGTGCCTGCATATGGTCCCGCCGCCACTCGAAGTCGATGCGCACCAGAATGCACACGGCGGTGGTGATCACCAGCAAACTGGAACCGCCGTAGCTGACCAGCGGCAGGGTCAGGCCCTTGGTGGGCAACATGCCCGAGGCCGCGCCCACGTTGACCACCGTTTGAAAGCTGAACCAGATGCCGATCCCCATGGCCAGATAACCTTCATACTGACGACCGCCCAGCAACACCTTCTGGCCGATATGCAGCGCCTTGAACGCCAGCCAGGCCTGCAGCAGCAGTACCAGCAGCACGCCGGTAAAGCCCAGCTCTTCGCCCAGAATGGCGAACACGAAGTCGGTATGGGCCTCGGGCAGGTATTCCAGCTTCTGAATGGAATTGCCCAGCCCCTCGCCAAACCAGCCGCCCCGGCCGAAGGCCATCAGCGACTGGGTCAGTTGATAGCCGCTGCCGAACGGATCTTCCCAGGGATTGAGAAAGGAGGTCACCCGCCGAACACGGTAGGGGGCGCTGATGATCAGAAATACCAGCAGGCCGGCTCCCAGCGCAACCAGACTCAAAAACTGGCTGAGCCGGGCGCCGGCCAGAAACAACATGCCCAGGGTGGTGACAAACAAGACCACCACAGATCCCAGATCCGGCTGTTTCAGCAACAACAGCGACATCAGGCCCATCACCGCCAGCGGCTTGAGAAAGCCCTTCCACTGACCGCGCACCTCGTCCTGACGGCGCACCAGATAACCGGCCAGAAAGGTAAACAGGGCCAGCTTGGCGATTTCCGCCGGCTGCACGTTCAGCGGCCCCAGTGGCAACCAGCGCTGACTGCCGTTGATTTCACGTCCCACTACCAGCACCACCACCAGCAGCACGATCGCCAGTACCAGAAAACCGGTGTTGAATTGCTGCCAGCGCGCCATGGGCACCTGCAGCATCAGGCTGGCCAGCATCAGGCAAATCAGTAGAAAAGCGCCGTGGCGCTTGACGAAATAGAAGGGATCATCGCCCAGATTGATGCCCTCGGCAATGGAGGCCGACGACACCATCACCAGGCCGATGGCCATCAGCGACAGCGACAATATCACCAGTTGCCGATCGTAGATCAGCCCCTGAGAGGGCCGTAGCAACCAGCCGCTGCCAAAAGAAGGCCACCACTTCATAGCGCCTCCACCAGGGCGATAAAATGCTCGCCCCGCTTCTGATAGCTGGGATACATGTCCAGGCTGGCACAGGCCGGGGCCAGCAATACCCAGTCACCCGGTTGAGTCTGCTCACTGCACCAGGTCACCGCCTCGTCCAGCGTCGCCACCTCATGGGTGTTGTCTGCCAACGCAAGCAACTGCTTGCTGTCCTGACCGAAGCAGACCATGCCGGCCACGGTACCGTTCAGCAAGGGTACCAGGGGGCCGAAGTCCTGCCCCTTGCCCTGGCCGCCGGCAATCAGCCACAGCCGCCCGGTCACCGCCTCGCCAATACCGGCAATGGCCGCCAGGGTGGCGCCGACATTGGTGGCCTTGGTGTCGTTAACCCAACGCACACCGTTTTTCTCGGCCACAAACTGGCAACGGTGCGCCAGACCAGCGAAGCGACGCAACACCCTGAGCTGAGCGTCCGGGGCAATGCCTGCCTTGTCCGCCAGCGCCATCGCCGCCAGGGCGTTGAGCTGATTATGCGCGCCGAGTATCTTCAGTGCCGATACCGGCAACACCGGCTCGCCAAAGCGACTGAGCCAGAGCTCGCCGCCATGCTCCATGCGGCCATACTCGAACGAGTCTAGACCGAAACTGACCGCGGCCTGTTCCTGCTGCGGCCGGGTCTCGCCGTCTTCCCGGTTGTATACCGCAAGCGCGGCACCGTCATAGATTCCCAGCTTGGTATCCCGGTAATGGGCCAGCGAGTCGTAGCGATCCAGATGATCTTCGCTGATGTTGAGCACGGTGGCAGCAACCGCCCGCAGGCCGGGCGTGGTTTCCAGCTGAAAGCTCGACAGCTCCAGTACCGCCAGCTCCAGCGGCGGTTCCGCCTCCTGCGGCAACAGGTCCAGCGCCGGAGTGCCGATATTGCCGCCCACGCCAACCGTCATGCCCGCCTGTGCCGCCATCTCGCCCACCAGGGTGGTGACGGTGCTCTTGCCGTTGGAGCCGGTAATGGCGACGATGGGTGCGCTGCACTCGCGCACGAACAGCTCGACATCGCCGATAACCTCGATGCCGGCGGCCAGCGCCTGCTGCAATTCGGGGGTGGCCAGCGCCACGCCGGGGCTGGCGATAATCAGCTCGGCCGCCAGTATCGGCGCCAAGGCAAGGCCACCGAAATGACGCTCAATCTGCGCGGGCAACCGCTCTGCGCCCGGCGGGCGGGCTCGGGTATCCATCACCACGGGGCTGACGCCTCGTTGCAGGCAGTAACGCAGACAGGAAAGTCCGGTCTGCCCCAGGCCAATAATCAGGATACGCTCGGGTAACATCGACTTATCTCACCTTCAGGGTGGCCAGGCCAATCAGCACCAGCATCAGGGTAATGATCCAGAAACGCACTATCACCCGCGGCTCGGGCCAGCCCTTCAGCTCGTAATGGTGATGAATGGGGGCCATGCGAAAAATCCGCTGGCCACGCAACTTGTAGGAGCCCACCTGCAGGATCACCGACAGGGTTTCGATCACGAAGATGCCGCCCATGATCACCAGCAGAAATTCCTGCCGCACCAGCACGGCGATGGCGCCCAGCGCCGCCCCCAGTGCCAGAGAGCCCACATCGCCCATGAACACCTGGGCCGGAAAGGTATTGAACCAGAGAAAGCCCAGCCCGGCACCCACCATGGCGGTACACACCACGGTCAGCTCGCCCGCATGGGCCACATAGGGAATGTGCAGATAAGCGGCAAAGTTGACGTTGCCGGTCGCCCAGGCCACCAGGGCAAACCCGGCTGCCACCATGACGGTCGGCATGATGGCCAGGCCGTCCAGACCGTCGGTCAGGTTGACCGCGTTGCTGGAGCCGACGATGACGAAGTAGCTAAGCACGATGAAGAAGAGGCCTAGCTGGGGCATGACGTCCTTGAAAAAAGGCACCACCAGCTGGGTCTGGGCCGGATCCTTGGCGATCCAGTAGACAAAAACCGCCGCCGCCAATGCCGCCGCCGATTGCCAGAAATACTTCCAGCGCGCCACCAGGCCGTCGGTGTTCTTGCGCACCACCTTGCGATAATCATCGACAAAGCCGATGGCACCAAAGGCGCCCAGCACGAACAGCACCACCCACACATAGGGGTTGTCCAGCCGCGCCCACAGCAACACCGAAACGAAGATGGCGATCAGTATCATCAGGCCGCCCATGGTAGGTGTGCCGGCCTTGCTGAAATGGGACTCGGGGCCGTCGTTGCGTACCACCTGGCCGATTTGCAACGCCTGTAACCGGCGGATCAGGCGCGGGCCTATCCACAGGCTGACCACCAGGCCGGTAAGAATGGAAATCACCGCCCTGAAGGTCAGATAGGAGAAAACGTTAAGAAAGCTGAAATGAGGCGTCAGCCACTCCGCCAGCCAGACTAGCATGCCTCACTCTCCTGAATCGCCCGGACGATCTCTTCCATCCGGGCACTGCGCGCGCCCTTGATCAAAACGACTACCTTATTATGTTGTGACAGCGCCTCGAAAAGAACGGGCTGCAATTGTTGTTTCTGTTCAAAGTGCCGGCCCTGGGCCGCACTCGCCGTATGTTTGCTGTCTCGACCCACGGTCAAGACTCGATCTATGCCCAGCTTGCGGGCATGTTCACCGACTTGCGTATGCATCTCTTTGCTGTACTCACCCAGCTCGGCCATGTCACCGAACACGAAGATCCGGTAACCGGGCAGACTGGCCAGGGTATCCAGCCCCGCCAGTACCGAGGCGACGCTGGCGTTATATGTATCATCCAGTACCGTCAGACCGGGTCGCGTCCAGACCTGCAGTCGTCCTGCAGGCGACCCGAACTGACTCAGGCCGGCGGCAATCTCTTCCAGCGTCGCGCCCAGCACCTCGGTACCGGCGGCGGCGGCCAGCGCATTGGCCACATTATGTTTACCGGGTATCGGCAAACGAACGTCGACTTCTCCCAAAGGGGTCAGCAGGCGAAAGTGAGCGCAGCCGGACTTGTCGAGGCTGACTTGTCGGGCCTGATACTCCCGCTGCTCACCGAAATACACCAGCTCATGCTGCTGGCGCCACAGGCTGCAGAAGGCGCTGTCACCATTGGCGATAGCCACGCCGCCGTCAGCCAGGCCGTCGTAAATTTCGCCTTTGGCCCGGGCCACACCGTCGAGTGAGCCGAAGCCTTCCAAGTGAGAGGCTGCCACGTTGTTGATCAGGGCCGCATGGGGCCTCACCAGCGAGCTGGTCCAGGCAATCTCGCCGATGTGATTGGCACCCAGCTCGACCACCGCGTATTCGGTATCGGCTGTCAGTTCGCACAGGGTCAGCGGCACCCCGATTTCGTTGTTGAGGTTGCCACGGGTGGCCAGCACCTTGCCTTTTTGACGCAGAATCGACGCCGCCATTTCCTTGACCGTGGTCTTGCCACAGCTGCCGGTAATGGCCAGCACCCGAGCCGGGCTCAGCTCCCGCACCAGACCACCGAGCACCCCCAGTGCCAAACGGGAGTCCGCCACCCTGATCTGGGGCACGTCCAGTTCCAGCCAGCGCTCTACCAGCAGGGCGGTCGCGCCCTGCTGCTGTGCGGCGGCGGCGGCGAAGTCATGGCCGTCGAAGCGTTCGCCACTCAGGGCCACGAACAGGCCGCCGTCGGGCAGCGGCTGTCGGCTGTCGGTGGTCACCGCCGTGATGAGGCCATCGGCACCGCGCAGTTCACCGCCGGAGGCCTGAGCCAACTGCTCGAGACTGAGCGGTATCATGTATTCAGCCCCAACAGGCCGGACACGGTTTCGCGGTCGCTGTAATGCATTTTGTCAGTACCCACTATCTGATAATCCTCATGGCCCTTGCCGGCCACCAAAATAATATCTTCCGCCGCCGCCTGCTCGATGGCATGAGCAATGGCCTTCGCTCGCCGGTGGATCACCTGCACGGCATCGGGCTCGCTCAAGCCCCGCTTCATGTCTGCCACTATGGCATCGGCCGATTCGGTGCGCGGGTTGTCGTCGGTCAGTATCACCCGGTCGGCACCGGCCTCTGCCGCCGCCGCCATCAGCGGTCGCTTGCCCTTGTCACGGTCGCCGCCGCATCCGGTCAGGCACCACAGGCGGCCCTTGCAGTGCTGGCGCAAGGCCTGCAATGCCTGCTCGAGCGCATCGGGGGTATGGGCATAATCCACCACCACCAGCGGCTGGCCGGGGGCGGAAAAGGGTTCCATTCGTCCGACTACGCCAGCCAGCTGCGGCGCCGTGGCCAGCAGCCGTTCAAAGGGTTCACCCAGCGCCAGCAGGGCGGCCATGGCCGCCAGCAGGTTGGACACATTGAAGCGGCCCATCAGGGGGGCGGATAATACACCATTCCCCCAGTCGGAGTTAATGGTCACTTTCAAGCCGTCGCCATAAAAATGAACGGTTTCCGCCACCAGCTGGCGGCCGCTGAAATCACCCAGTCGACCATGCAGGCCATAGGCAATGGCATCGGGATACTGATTGAGCCAACGCCGCCCGAGCGGGTCGTCGGCATTGATGATGCGCGCCTGGCGATCCTGCTCGAACAGCTGCCGTTTGGCCTCGCCGTAGGCGGCCATGGTGCCGTGATAATCCAGATGATCCCGGCTGAGATTGGTGAACACCGCCACGTCAAAATTCAACGCAGCCACTCTATGCTGACTCAGGCCATGAGAAGACACCTCCATCGCCAGCCGCCGGGCACCGGCCCGCTTTTGCTCGGCCAACTGATGCTGAACCTCCAGGGCCGATCCTGTGGTATTGACTGCCTCCTGCAGCTGGCCATAAAGGCCGTTACCCAGGGTGCCCATAATGCCGGCCCGAGTGCCCAGCAGACAGCTCCAGTTGGCAACAAGCTGGGTCACTGTGCTCTTGCCATTGGTGCCGGTCACGCCTATCAGTTGCAGTTCGGTAGACGGCTCGCCGTAAAACAGCCCGGCCAGCAGCGACAGACTTTCGGGCAGACGGTACACCCCAAGCCTGCGGTGATCCCGATGATCCAGACCGGACTGCTCCGGGCTGTCCACCTCGAACATCACCGCCGCCGCGCCCTTGTTCAGCGCGGATTCAATATACTGACGACCGTCGACACTATGACCTTTAACGGCAACAAACAAAGCGCCGGGCGTCACGGCCCGGCTGTCGAGGGTCATGGCATCAATGGCGATAGCCGGGGCTGACAGGCCCAGTGGTACCGCCAGATCTCTAAGTGTGAGGGACACGTTTTTCCTCCTGTCCGGCCAGCTGGAACTGTTCCTCTGTCGCGCCATCCGGACGAATATTCAATAATTGCAGGGCTCCGCTCATGACCTCGGCAAACACCGGGGCCGCCACGTCGCCGCCGTAGTATTTGTCACCCTGAGGTTCGTTCATCACCACCACCATGGCCAGACGCGGATTGCTGGCCGGCGCCATGCCGGCGAACAGTCCCACATAGTCGCTGCCGTAGCCGCCGGCAATGGCCTTGCGCGAGGTACCGGTCTTGCCGGCCACCCGGTAACCGGGAATGGCGGCCTTGCGCGCTGTACCGCCGGGACCTATGACACTTTCCAGCATATGCAGTACCGCATCCGCATGTTGTTTCGGCACCACCTGCTCGCCTACCGGAGGCTTGCTGCGTTTGATAATACTGAGCGGATAGCGTACGCCGCCATTGGCCAGCACCGCATAGGACTGGGCCAGCTGCAGCGGGGTCACGGTCAGGCCGTAACCGAACGACAGCGTGGCCCGTTCAATATCGGACCAGCGCCGACGCTGGGGCACCAGGCCGGTGCTCTCACCCACCAGCCCCATGCCGGAGTCGATACCCAGACCGAAGCGATACAGGGTATCGAGCAGCTGTTCCGGCGTTTCCTGCAGTGCCATGCGCGCCATGCCCATATTGGACGAGCGCTGCAGTATGGTTTGCACGCTGATGGGACCCAGGTTGCGATGGTCGGCTACCCGCTTGCCGCCGAGACGCATCCAGCCGGGGCTGGTATCGACGATGGAGTCGGCGTTGACTACGCCGTTTTCCAGCGCGCTGACCACGATCAACGGCTTGATGGTAGAGCCGGGTTCATAGGTATCGGTGACCGCCCGGTTGCGCGCCCGAAAGCTTTGATACTGACTGCGATTGTTGGGATTGAAGGAGGGGCTGTTGACGATGGCCAGCACTTCGCCGGCTTTCACGTCGATCATCACCAGCGACGCGGAGGTGGCACGATAATATTCGGTGGCCCGCTTGAGCGAACGGTAGGCCAGCGCCTGAATACGCTGATCGATGGTCAGCTGAATATTGTTGGCCTGCCGCGCTTCCGACACCACGCCCAGATCCTCGATCACCCGCCCGTTTCTGTCCTTGCGCACCCGGCGCTCGCCGGCCTGGGCGGTCAGCCACTCGTTGAAGCCCCGCTCTATGCCTTCGATGCCGTTGCCATCGATGTTGGTCAACCCCACCAGATGGGCGTTGATTTCACCGGTAGGATAGAAGCGGCGCTCTTCCGGGCGCAGGTGCACCCCGGGCAGGCGCAGCTTGCGAATATACTCCGCCACCGCCGGGGTAACCTGACGCTGCAGATAGACAAAGCGACGCTGAGGGTTTTCGACCCGTTTCATCAAGGTTTCATGCGGAACGCCCAGCACATCGGCCAGCGCCTGCCAGGCCTGGCCTTTTTCCAGGCTCAGCTCGGTGTGCACCTGTTTGGGATCGGCCCATACCGCCTGTACCGGCACCGACACCGCCAGCTCTTCACCGTTACGATCCATGATCATGCCACGGGTGGTACTGGTGACCGTGGTGCGCAGCGAGCGCATGTCGCCTTCCAGCCGCAGCCGATCCGGAGATACCACCTGAATCCAGGCCGCCCGGGCAAACAGGGCAACAAAAGCAAACAGGATCACCCCGCAGACGGTCAGAAAACGCCAACCGGTCAGCATGGGTTCTTTTTTATTCTGCCTGCGCCGTCTCATCGTTGCGTCACCAGTTTTTCCTGAGCCGGGGCCGGCCGTTGCATGTCCAGCTTGTCACGGGCCAGCGCCTCGATACGGCTGTGCTCCATCAGGGTGCTTTGCTCCAGCAGCAAATGCCGCCATTCGATGTCCAGCCGGTCCTGCTCTGCCATCAATTCGTTGTATTCACTGGTCAGCTGGCGAGTGCCCTGGGTGATGACGATCACCAGCAGGGCCGAACTCAGGGTCACCAGCGTCAGCAGCAATTGCCACTTGTGCCGCAGCAGATCCTGGCCAATTTCTTTGGCCAGGTTGATGCGCCCGGCTATCACGCCGGTGTATCCAGCCGCTCGGCGACGCGCAACACGGAGCTGCGTGAACGCGGATTGGCTTCCACCTCGGCGGCCGACGGCTTTTGCGCCTTGCCTACACTCTTCAACAGGCGGCCACCGGACAGCTGGGCCTCGGTCAACGGCAGACCGGGCGGAACTTCGGGGCCCTTTTCCTGTTTACGGATGAAGTGCTTGACCAGCCGGTCTTCCAGCGAATGGAAGCTGATCACCGATAAGCGCCCGCCCGTGGCCAGCACCTTTAAGGAACCGTTCAACGCCTGCTCGATTTCTTCCAGCTCGCTGTTGATATAGATACGAATGGCCTGAAAGCTGCGGGTGGCCGCGTGCTTGTTTTTTTCCCGGCTGGGGCTGACCCGGGCAATCATTTCCGCCAGGGGGCGGGTGCGGGTATAGGGTTCGGTGACTCTGTCATGCACGATGGCGCGGGCTATTTTCTTGGCAAATTTTTCTTCACCAAAGGTCTTCAGTACCCAGGCGATATCATCCACATCGGCACGGGCCAGCCACTCGGCGGCACTCTGGCCACTGGTGGGGTCCATGCGCATATCAAGCGGGCCGTCTTTCTGAAAACTGAAGCCGCGTTCGGCCTGATCCAGCTGGGGCGAAGAGACACCCAGATCGAGCAGGACGCCATCGATGCGCCCCGTCAATCCAAGCTCTTCCACCATCTCGGCCAGACGGGAGAAAGGACCGTGCAGTATCTGAAAACGCGGGTCGTCAATCTTGCCCGCTTCGGCGATGGCTTGAGGATCCCTGTCGATCGCCAACAGGCGCCCCTCGGGACCCAGTTGGGAAAGGATATGACGGGAATGTCCGCCGCGGCCAAAGGTACCGTCCACGTAGATGCCATTCGGCTTGATCTTCAAGCCGTCCACGGCTTCGTGCAGCAGTACTGTGATATGTGTCTGTTGTTGACTCATGTTATAGCGCGAAGTCCCGCAGTCGTTCCGATGATTCCCAGCCTTCCCGAGGAAGCGCCAGCAAGTCATCGCTGATTTGTTGTTGCCAGCGGGTGTCATCCCATAATTCGAATTTGTTGAGTTGCCCCACCAGCATGATTTTTTTTTCGAGTCCCGCATGTTGCCTGAGTGGACCGGGTATTAAACATCGGCCCTGAGCATCCAGCTCACACTCCGCAGCATGTCCCAGTAATACTCGTTGCAGGCGCCGCTCCACCGGATTGGTGCTCGACAGGGCCTGCAATTTTTTCTCGATCAATTCCCATTCGGCGAGGGGGTACAGCAGCAGACAGGGATTGCTGATATCTATGGTGCAGATCAGTAGTCCGTCACATTCTTCACGTAACGCATCGCGAAATCGTGTCGGTATTGCCAACCGGCCCTTGCTGTCCAGGCTGATGGCGTGAGCACCACGCAGCATGCCAAGCCCTCAAGATCTACTTTGTTCCACAAAAAACCACTTTTTCCCACCCCGCCCAAGTGTAAGGAGCGGACACAAGCTTTTCAAGCGAGCAAAGAAGAGAAAGTTGATGTTCGGGCCGGTACCGAATATTAAGCGCGTTATAAATGGCGGTCTAAACGGAGATAAAGTCAAAAGAAGGGGAATAAATAACGCGGTGCATCCTGTTCGGCGAACAGCCTAAACAGAAAACGCAGCCGAAGCTGCGTTTTAAAGAATAGTGGGAGTTGGCCTGTAAGCCGGGTTCTGTATCGAGCAAGCTCGATTAGTAATCATTCCTCTAGGCCAGCAATCGCTCACTGGCTCCAGCAACCTACCCGCCTCCAGCGCGGGCCGCGCCTGTAGGAGGCCTATTTGGTCTTGCTCCGGGTGGAGTTTACCATGCCACGAACTGTTGCCAGTCGCGCGGTGCGCTCTTACCGCACCCTTTCACCCTTACCTGTGCCCGAAGGCCATCGGCGGTTTACTCTCTGCTGCACTGGTCGTGGGCTCGCGCCCCCCAGGCGTTACCTGGCACCCTGCCCTGTGGAGCCCGGACTTTCCTCCCCTCCGCCCGTATGCCCGAAGACACAACGACGAAGCAGCGATTACCCGGCCAACTCCGCGGCGGAGTGTACACCAGTCACCGACGTGACACCAGCCCCACCGATACTCGCATGGTGCACGAATGTAGTCGCGCTCTTTAGCCGCGAAATCCAGCAACGCGGGATCTGATGCACAATGCCTGCCTTAACCTCTTAGAGCCAATAGCCCTTAAAGCCCATTCTCGAGTCCGTGTTTATAGAGGGCGTTTTTCTTGACCCCGTGGATCTCGGCGGTGAGCGCCGCCGCCTTCTTCAACGGCAGCTCGCCACGCAGCAGGGCCAGGGTACGCAGCACCTCGGCCGACAGCTCATCATCGCTGGCGGGCCGGTAACCGGCGACCATCAGCACGATTTCCCCCCGGCTGCGATTGCTGTCTTGCTGCAACCAGACCAGCATCTCGGCGGCGGGCAGACTGTGTATGGTTTCAAAGGTCTTGGTCAGCTCCCGCGCCACCACAATACGACGTTCGTCGCCCAGCACCGCCACCAGTGCGGCCACGCTGTCGAGCAGGCGGCGGGGCGATTCGTAAAACACCAGAGTACGAGGTTCGTCCTTCAGGCTTTCCATCTTGTCCAGCCGCGCCTTTTCCTTCGCCGGTAAAAAACCTTCGAATGCAAAGCGATCCGTGGGCAGGCCGGCAGCAGACAATGCCGTTACCGCCGCACAGGGGCCGGGCAGAGCAATAACCTGTACACCCGCGTCACGACAGCTGTTGACCAGATGATAACCCGGATCGCTGATCAGGGGAGTTCCGGCATCCGATACCAGTGCCACCGACTGACCGTTCAGCAGGCGTGTGACCAGCTGCTCGGACTTATATTGCTCATTATGGTCATGTAGCGCCCAGGTTGAGGTACTAATCTGGTAATGAGATAGCAGTTTCGCTGTATGACGGGTATCTTCACAGGCAATTAAATCAACCTGTTGTAATGTGTCCAGTGCACGCTGGCTGATATCATTCAGGTTGCCGATTGGGGTAGGCACAATATAAAGTGCAGCCGCTTGGCTCATAGGGACTCCTGTGCAAGCAATTGTTTCACCGTCATGGCCCTATTACACTTAGGGCCAGAATGACACAGCTTGGGATAAAGGGATTGGCGACAAAAATTCAACGTAATAGTCTAACACGACTGTTGTGCACCCTGGTGCTTTCATCCGTTCTGATGGCCTGTGGTATCGGCCCTCTGCAAAAGGCGCCGTTGGAGCCGGCGCCGGACATGTTCGGCATCACCGACCGTAGTGCCGAGCAATATCTGGCCCGGGCCGAGCAAGCTCCCGAGCCGGATGCCTTTTCCTGGCGGGTGCTGGCCATTCGCGCCTGGCTGCAACAGGGCAATGTGGCCGCCGCCGAGCCCCAACTGGAGCGCCTGCGACAGCAAGCCACGCTGGCACAGCGGCCGTTGCTCACCCTGCTCGAGGGTGCCACCGCCCTGGCAGCCGGTAATACCGGCCTGGCCGGTCAGCGACTGGCCGCCGTGGATACCAAGGCACTGGCGCCCGGCGCGGCCGGCTATTACCTGTTGCTGCAAGCCAATCGGTTTGAACAGCAGCAGCAGCCGATCGACGCCGCCAAAATGCTGATTGAACGTCATGACACCCTGGCTGGTCAGGAGCAAAACGCCGGCCTGGAGCGTATTTATCAGTTGCTGACGCAAGCGTCGCCACTGGCCCTGCGCCAGGCTCAGAATGACGGCAACAGTGAGGCGGTCAATGGCTGGCTGCGACTGATGGCGATTCTGAACGACACCCATGCCCAACCCGGCCAGCGTCGCTGGCAGTTGCAGTCCTGGCGCAAGGCCTACCCGAATCACCCCGGACACCGTTATCTGTCCGACAGCGCCGAAGCCGCCGCTCGCCTCGACGCCTACCAGCCGGCTCATATTGCCGTGTTATTGCCGCTTGGCGGCCAGCTGGCAGAGCAGGCCGACGCCATTCGTAACGGCATGCTCAGCGCCCATCAGGGCCAGGCATCACGCCTCAGCTTCTTCGACACCAATGGCCGGGACATGGCCCGTCTGTATCAGGACATTCAGCAGGCCGGCGTCGACTTTATTCTGGGTCCGCTGCTGAAAGAAAATATCGATGCCCTGACCAGCCTGGATCCTGCCCTGCCGGTGTTCGCCCTCAACCGGCCCGCTCATCAGCCGGTGCTGCCGCATCGCTATTATTTCTCGCTGTCACCGGAAGCGGAAGCGGCCGAAGCGGCTTATCACATGTGGGAGCAGGGCCACCATCAGCCGCTGGTCTTCGCTCCCGGTAACGAGCTGGGTCGGCGAGTCGCGGCCGAGTTCAATAGCCAATGGCAACAGCTGAGCGGCCAGCAGGCCCGATTGGCCTATTTCAATAACCAGCAGTCCATCGAGTCCGACGTACGCCGTGCTCTCAATAGCGGCAACCCGGCCGTGGCGGGTGCTGGCGTGATCAGAGGCAGCAGCGAGGTCGCGCTACCGGCAGGTCCCATCGATTCGGTATTCATGGTGAGCAATACCACCGAAACCCGCTTTATTCTGCCCTATTTCGATTTCGTTCGAGATAGCCGCGCCGCCCGCTTGCCGACCTATGTCACCTCGCGCAGCTATGTGCCCGGCGGTGAGCCGCCGATGAGTGAACTGAACGGCCTGCAACTGGCCGACATGCCCTGGCTGTTCGGCGGAGCGCCGCAACTGATGGAAGAAGTAGAGACCCTGTGGCCCACCGTTGGCTCAAGCTGGTTGCGGCTGTTCGCCTTTGGTTATGATGCCCTGACTCTGATTCCGCAACTGACCCAGCTGCGAGAGGGTGCGCCCCCGGTACCGGCTCTGAGTGGCCTGCTGAGTCTGGGTGAAGACGGCGTGGTACAGCGCCGACTGCAATGGATGGAGTATCGTGATGGCGAATGGCAGTCAGGAAACGAACAGCCGGTCCCGGGGGAATGAGTTCGAACGCCGGGCCGAACGGTATTTACTCGAGCAGGGGCTTCGCCTGCTCGAGCGCAACTATCAGTGCAAACTCGGTGAAATCGATCTGGTCATGAGCCAGGGTCCCACCCTGGTTTTTGTCGAGGTGCGTTATCGCAAAAACAGCCTCTTCGGCGGTGCCGCCGCCTCGGTGACCCCGGCCAAGCAGCAGCGCCTGCGCCGGGCCGCCCACAGTTACATGCAATCAAAAGGACTGAATGAATCACAACAGTCCTGTCGATTCGATTTGGTCGCCTGTGAAGGAAGCCATGTTCACTGGATACCCAACGCCTTTTAAGGAATCCCATGCAGGAAGAAATCAAAGCCAGTTTTACCGAAAGCATTCAGACCAAAATCGCCGCCGCCGAAGCGCTGCCGGACGATATTCTGGCCGCCGCCCAGATGATGGTGATGTGCCTGCTCAACGGCAACAAGCTACTGGCCTGTGGCAACGGGGGCTCCAATGCCCTGGCGCAGCTGTTTGTCAGCGAGCTGATGAACCGCTACGAAACCGAGCGCCCGGCCTTGCCCGCCCTTTGCCTGACCCTGGATACCAGCAGCATCAGCGCCATTGCGGTCGATCAGCATTTCGACGAGGCCTACGCCCGCCAGATCCGCGCCCTGGGCCAGACCGGCGACGTATTGGTGGTGATCTCCACCAGCGGCAACAGCCGTAACCTGATTAAGGCCGCCGAAGCCGCGCTCAGCCGGGACATGACCATAGTGGCATTGAGCGGCGGTGACGGCGGCGAGCTCGCCGGCCTGCTTGGCCCCAACGACGTGGAAATCCGGGTGCCGGCACTGCGGGCACCGCGCATTCACGAGGTTAACTTGCTGACCCTGCATTGCCTGTGTGATCTGATCGATCGCACGCTGTTCCCTCAACAGGAAGATGAATGATGAAACGAGGATATACGCTGATACTGGCTTCAACGCTGCTGCTGCAAGGCTGTGCCGGCGTCATGCTGGCCGGCGCCGGCACCGGCGTCAATTCCGCCACCGACCGTCGAACCCTGGGCACCCAGCTCAGCGATCAGACCATCGACATGCGTGCCCTGCACCGGCTCGGCGCCACCAAACCCTTGTGGGATGACAGCCGGCTCGCGCTGATCACCACCAACGGCAAGGCACTGCTGATCGGCCAGACTCCGACCGAAGCCTATCGCCAGCAGGCGGAAGAGATCGTCCGGGGAGTGCCCGGGGTTGCCGAAGTATTCAACGAGGTGCGTATCGGCAAGCCGGTCGAGCTGGCGGGCCGCAGTCAGGACACCTGGCTGACCTCCAAGGTCAAAAGCACCCTGCTGGCAGAAAAAAATATCGACGGTACCAAAATCAAGGTGGTGACCGAAAATGGCGAGGTGTTTCTGATCGGCCTGGTTACCCAGAAGGAAGCCGACATCTCGGTGCAGTTGACCCGTAATATCAGCGGCGTGAAGCGCGTGATCACCGTGTTCGAATTTGTGCAGGCCGCGCCTTAGACCACCTGACGAGTGAAGAGGATGCCTCCCCTTCCTGTCACGCAGACATAAAAAAACGCAGCCAGTTGGCTGCGTTTTTTTATTTAATCACCCTGAGGGTGGGCTTGCCTTTCTTCGGTACAGAAGCAACGGGCTCTGGTGCCGGCGGCGTATCGGCTTCATCTGCCGTTACCTCGTCAGCCGCGGCCAGCCAGGCCTCATAGGCCGGCTCCGGCGGGAAAAAGGTGCCGGCGCCGTTTTCCCGCGCCTGAATCGACACCACCGCCGCCATCGGTACATACACCTGGAACGGCGAGCCGCCGAAACGGGCACTGAAGGTGACCGCGTCGTTGTCCATGTGCAGGCCGACCACCGCCTGAGGGGCGATACTCAACACTATCTGTCCGTCCTGCACATACTGGTGCGGCACCGTGGTGTGAGCCACTTCGGCATTGACCAGCAGGTGCGGCGTCAGTTCGTTATCCAGCAGCCAGTCATAGAAAGCGCGCAGCAAATAGGGCCGGCTGGGCGTCATCTCATCCATACTCAGACCTTACCGCCGATATCACGCTCGTCTTCGGTCAGCGAAGCCTGGAAGGAATCACGCTCGAACAGACGGATCATGTAACCCTTCAGCTCTTTGGCGCCACGACCGGACAGTTCGATACCCAGAGACGGCAAACGCCACAGCAGGGGAGCCATGTAGCAATCTACCAGGCTGAACTCCTCGCTCATGAAGTAAGGATACTCGGCAAATACCGGCGCTATGGCCAACAGGGCTTCACGCAGTTCCTTGCGGGCATCGTCCGCCTTTTCATTACGCTGAATGCGCTTGACCAGCGAGTACCAGTCTTGCTGTATACGATGCATCATCAGACGGCTGGTGCCACGAGCAACCGGATATACCGGCATCAGGGGCGGATGAGGAAAACGCTCATCCAGATATTCCATGATGATATGAGATTCGTAAAGCACCAACTCCCGGTCGACCAGAGTCGGCAGGGTGCCGTAAGGGTTCAGCTCCAGCATATCCTCGGGCAGGTTGTCAGGTTCAACATGGCTGATCTCGACACTCACCCCTTTTTCTGCCAGGACGATACGTACTTGGTGGCTGTAAATATCTTCAGCCCCTGAAAACAGCGTCATGATGGAACGCTTATTAGCTGCAACTGCCATTGAATCCTCCGCAAATCATAAATAGGAACGGCAATGGAACATATTGCCCCATTGCCGTTCCCCTGCCTAGCTTAGACGACGTCTAATCAGTGTACGTCACGCCAGTATTCTTTCTTCAGCATGTAGGCAAAGATGAAGAAGATAACCAGGAAACCCAGCACCCAGTAGCCCAGGCGCTGACGTTCCAGCTTCATCGGCTCACCGGAATAGACCAGGAAGTTGACAATATCCAGTACCGCATTGTCGTACTCGCCGGGGGTCAGCTCACCGTTACCTTCACTCTCGATACCCACGGGTGTAGCCACCTCATGGCCGTCCACTTTGTGCATTTCGGTTTTCAGATTGGCACTACCCTGCAGCGGCTCCAGCACATGGGGCATGCCCACGGACGGGAACACCAGGTTGTTCACCCCGAACGGACGGCTGTCGTCCTTGTAGAAGGAACGCAGATAGGTATACAGCCAGTCGGCACCACGAACCCGGGCGACCAGAGTCAGGTCGGGCGGCGGTGCGCCAAACCAGTTGGCCGCGTCTTTCTCGGGTATGGCATTTTCCATCAGTTCACCGATACCGACACCGGTGAAATTCAGGTTGGCCTGCATGATCTCTTCCGGAATACCCAGATCCTCGGCCACCCGGTTGTAGCGTTGATACTGGGTGCTGTGACAGCCGGAGCAATAGTTCATGAACAACTTGGCACCGTTTTGCAGTGATGCCTTGTCGCTCAGATCATAGTCGGCCTTGTCCAGATGAACATTTCCACCCGCGGCCATGGCCAGTGCCGGCAAAAAGGCAAATACAGCAATGATTAACTTCTTCATTTGAATGTGACCCTCTCTGGCAGCGGCTTGGTTTTCTCGTTTTTGCTGTAGAAGAACAGCAGTACAAAGAAGGCGAAATAGCCAAACGAACAAATCTGGGCCAGCAGCGTCAGCAGCGTGGTAGACGGCAGAGCCCCCAACACACCCAGAACGATGAAGCAGATCACGAACTGAATGATGTTCAGCAGGTGCAGCTTGCTGCGGTAGCGGAATGAACGCACCTTGCAGCGATCCAGCCAGGGCAGTACGAACAGCACGGCAATCGACAGACCCATCAGGATAACGCCGATCAACTTGTCGGGTACGGCGCGCAAAATGGCGTAGAAGGGAGTGAAGTACCATACCGGTGCAATATGCTCGGGGGTCTTCAGACCGTTGGCCGCTTCGAAGTTAGGCGCTTCCAGGAAGTAACCGCCACCTTCAGGCATGAAGAAAATCACGAAGGCAAACAGGAACAGGAAGCCTGCCACGCCCACCACATCCTTGACGGTGTAGTACGGGTGGAACGGAATAGCGTCTTTCGGCCAGCCGTTTTCGTCCTTGTTTTTCTTGATGTCGATGCCGTCCGGGTTGTTGGAACCCACTTCGTGCAGCGCAACGATGTGCAGGAACACCAGAATCACCAGTACCAGCGGCAAGGCAATCACGTGCAGCGCAAAGAAGCGGTTCAGGGTGGCACCGGAAATGACGTAATCACCCCGAATCCACAGGGTCAGATCGTCACCGATAACCGGAATGGCACCGAACAACGAGATGATAACCTGAGCACCCCAGTAGGACATCTGACCCCAGGGCAGCAGATAGCCCATGAAGGCTTCGGCCATCAGCACCAGGAAGATCAGCATGCCGAACAGCCACAGCAGCTCACGAGGCTTCTGATAAGAGCCGTAGATCAAACCACGGAACATGTGCAGATACACCACCACGAAGAAGGCGGACGCCCCTGTGCTGTGCATGTAGCGCAGCAACCAGCCGTAATCCACATCACGCATGATGTATTCGACAGAGGCGAAGGCGCCCTCGCCGGACGGGTTGTAGTTCATGGTCAGCCAGATACCGGTCAGGATCTGGTTGACCAGTACCAGCATGGCCAGAGAGCCAAAGAAGTACCAGAAGTTGAAGTTTTTCGGTGCCGGATACTGACCTACGTGCTTGTTGTAGGTCGCCGTCATCGGAATCCGTTCATCGATCCAGGCTACGAGTTTACCCAGCATGATTAGGCTCCTTCCTTGTCGGCACCAACCAGAATGGTGGCGTCATTGACATAGTAATAAGGGGGGATCACCAGGTTCAGCGGAGCGGGTACGCTTTGAAAAACGCGACCGGCCATATCGAACTTGGAGCCATGACAGGGGCAGAAGAAACCGGAGCTGACACCCTGAACCTGTTCGCCGAAAGAATCCGGCAGGTAGGTAGGTGAACAGCCCAGATGGGTGCAGAGCCCCACCGCCACAAACAGTTCGGGTTTGATCGAGCGGTAGCCATTCTGGGCATAACCGGGTTGTTGCGGCTGCTCGGAAGCAGGATCACGCAACTGGTCATCATGCTTGGGCAGGGCATCCAGGATTTCCTGGGGGCGGCGAACTATCCAGACGGGTTTCCCCCGCCACTCTACCCGGATCAACTGACCGGGTTCGATTTTACTGACATCTACTTCCACCGGGGCCCCTGCCGCTTTCGCTTTTGCGCTGGGATTCCATGAAGTAATAAAAGGCACAGCGGCAAACGCAGCTCCAACCCCACCCACTGCTGTGGTTGACCAGGTCAGAAATCTGCGGCGACCGGTATCAACTGGCGCATTGCTCATCCAAAAACTCTCCCATTTTGGTCTCCGCGCGTTATTGTTCGTTCCATGCATCGAGACGGCTGTGACAACTGCGGCGGATATTATGGTTTCAATTGTCACAAAAACCCCGAAATTCTAAAGAAAATCGCGGTCGTTTACAAGGACGGGTAAAATATCAACAAACATTATTTCGCAGCAAAACCTGTTTTAAAACAAAGAATTGCCTGTGAAACTGTTCTATTTCCTTTAAAGATAAAAAAAGCCCGGGTAAACCCGGGCTTTGATGTAAAACGCAATCCCAATTAACGCTTGGAGAACTGAGGGCGCTTACGTGCTTTATGCAGACCGACTTTCTTACGTTCAACGCGACGAGCGTCACGAGTAACGAAGCCAGCCTTGCGCAGCGAACCGCGCAGGGTTTCGTCGTATTGCATCAGGGCACGAGTAATGCCGTGACGAATAGCGCCGGCCTGACCGGAAATGCCACCACCGGAAACGGTGATGTACAGATCGAAGTTTTCGGTCATCTCGACCAGTTCCAGCGGCTGACGTACCACCATGCGGGCGGTCTCGCGGCCAAAGTACTGTTCCAGTGAGCGCTTGTTGATAACGATGTTACCGCTGCCCTGCTTCACGAATACACGTGCAGTAGAGCTTTTGCGACGACCGGTACCGTAGTATTGAGTTTCTGCCATTTGCCTAATCCCGCCTTAGATGTCCAGTACTTGAGGTTGTTGCGCAGCGTGGTTGTGCTGGCCGCCGACAAAGACTTTCATCTTGCGGAACATAGCACGACCCAGGGGGCCACGGGGCAGCATGCCGCGAACGGCAGACTCAATTACCATCTCGGGCTTGCGTACAATCAGCTTCTCGAAGCTGATGGACTTGATGCCACCCGGAAAACCGGAGTGAGAGTAGTAGATTTTGCCTTCGGCTTTATTGCCGGTTACCTGAATTTTCTCGGCGTTGATCACGACGATGTAATCGCCACAGTCAACGTGCGGAGTAAATTCCGGCTTGTGCTTACCGCGCAGGCGATGAGCAATCTCGGTGGCCAAACGACCCAGAGTTTTGCCCTCTGCATCAACAACATACCAGTCACGCTTTACGGTTTCTGGCTTAGCAACAAAAGTTTTCATGGATAAACCCAAATTACTTAAAATGAATTATACACTTGCGCACATGCGCAAAACACGACAAGACCTGTACCCCTTCGAGCACCAGTCTGTTTACAGTGATGCTGTCTTATCGACAGCTGTGTAACGTGGGCCGAGCGATTATAGGTAAAGTTGCCTTAAAAATCACCTGCTAATTTTAATGCCCATTAAAATTAATCGGTCCGCCCGCCCCTTCCCGGCATCATGCCCGAATACCGGGGCGGGTATTGTGACTAAGGAAGGTGCTCTCTGGCAAGATATTCGTGGGATTGCATTTCAGTCAGTCGCGACAGGCAGCGCTTGAACTCGAAATCGAGCCGCCCCCGACCGTAGAGCTGGGTCATTGGCACCGCCGCCGAAATGATCAACTTGACGTGTCGCTCGTAGAATTCATCCACCATGGCGATAAAACGGCGGGCCGCATCGTCGCTGTCCTGCCCCATGGGCACCACGTTGGCCAGCAGCACCGAATGATAGCACCGTGCCAGCTCGATATAATCGAGTTGGGAGCGCGCCGTGCAACACAACTGCTGAAAGTCGATATGGAGCACACCGTCGCCTTCGGCCAGGGTTTTGAGCCGGCGATGGTTGATTTCAATCTCGGCTCCCCGGGTACCGGGCACGCTGGTCAGGCTGTCGAAATACCGTTCGAGGTTGGTTTTAGCCTCGGCATCGAGCGGTGAATGATAGATTTCGGCCTGCTCCAGGGTACGCAGTCGGTAATCCACCCCCGAGTCGACGTTGACCACCTCGCAATGCTGCTTGATAAGCGCGATGGCCGGCAGAAAACGAGCCCGCTGCAAACCGTTGCGATACAGCTCATCGGGAGGAATGTTGGAGGTCGCCACCAGAATCACCCCGTGGCCGAACAGGTACTGGAACAGGGTACCCAGTATCATGGCGTCGGTGATGTCGGACACGAAAAACTCGTCGAAACAGATCACCCGGGCCTCACCGGCCAGGCGCTCGGCCACCAGCTTGAGCGGATCCGCCTGCCCCTTCAGGCTCTGCAGCTCGTCATGCACCCGCACCATGAAGCGGTGAAAATGGACCCTGAGCTTGTTATCGAACGGCAGACAGTCGTAGAAGGTGTCCACCAGATAGGTCTTGCCCCGACCGACTCCCCCCCAGAAGTAAAGCCCCTGAATCGACTTCACCGGCTCCGGCTTGTTACCAGTCAGCTTCTGCCACAGGCTGAGTCGCGGCTGGGCCGGAGGGGGTGCCATCAGCTCGTCAAACAGCCGTTGCAGGTGCGATACCGCCAGGGCCTGAGCCGGATCGTGGACAAAGTCGTGACGGCTGAGATCAGCCTGGTATTTTTTACTCGGGGTCATTAGGGTATATAACAACTTGGCTAAACACGAATGATGACCGCCAGTGTAAATGCCTCTTCACTGCCCGGGCAAGCGCTGCCGGTTACCGGGACTTGATCTCGCCAGCAAAAACCACAATAAATAATGCAGGCCGTATCGGAACTCTTTTTCCCCGACGAGGGTCAGAATGAACTCTTTCTTTTCTTCAAGAATCCATCGATTTAGGAGCATCCGCATGAAACGTCGACTCCCCCTGGTCTCCGCCCTGGCTCTGAGCCTGGGTCTGGCTATGCTGCCCCAGGCTCAGGCCGCCCTGCCATTCGGTGCCGGTAGCGACATTCGCAGCCTGGCTCCGGTGCTGGAAAAAGTCACCCCCGGCGTGGTCAATATTTCGGTGTCCGGCAGCAAGGTCAGCCGTCAGGCGCTGCCCGAGCCCTTTCGCTTTTTCTTCGGCCCCGGCATTCCCGGCGAACAACTGCAGGAAAGGCCCTTTCAGGCGCTGGGCTCAGGCGTGATCATCGATGCGAAGAAAGGCTATGTGATCACCAATAACCACGTGATCGACGACGCCGATAAAATCATCATCACCCTGATTGACGGCCAGGAATACGAAGCCGAGTTGATCGGCACCGATAAACAGAGCGACATCGCACTGCTGAAAGTCGAGGCCAAAAATTTGGTCGAAGTCGAATTTGCCGACTCCGACCAGCTCAGGGTCGGAGACTTTGCCATCGCCATCGGCAATCCCTTCGGCCTGGGGCAGACCGTCACCTCCGGCATTATCAGCGCCCTGGGTCGTTCCGGCCTGAATGTGGAGAATCTGGAAAACTTCATTCAGACCGATGCCGCCATCAACTCCGGTAACTCCGGCGGTGCCCTGCTGGATCTGGACGGCAAGCTGGTCGGCATCAATACCGCCATCCTCGGCCCGGGCGGCGGTAACATCGGCATCGGCTTCGCCATTCCCGCCAACATGGTCAAGAACCTGGCCGAGCAAATCCTGGAATACGGCGAGGTCCGCCGCGGGGTGCTGGGGGTGATGGGGGGAGAACTGACCTCGGAGCTGGCGCGTACCTTCGGCTATCGCAGCCAGCACGGCGCCTTTGTCAGTCAGGTGCTGGAAAACTCGTCGGCCGACAAGGCCGGACTGAAAGCCGGTGATATCATCATCAGCCTGGATGACAAGCCCATTCGCTCCTTCGGCGAATTGCGCGCCAAGGTGGCCACCATGGGGGCCGATAAAACCGTCACCCTGGGACTGTTTCGCGATGGCAAGGAACAGCAGGTCGAAGTGACCCTGTCCCGGGCCGACGAAGAGAACATTCAGGCCAATACCCTGAATGAATCGCTGGAAGGTGCCGAGCTGGCCCAGACCGGCGGTGAAGACAAGATACAGGGCGTCAAGGTAACCGAGGTGACCCCCCGCTCTCCCGCCGCCATGTCCGGCCTGGAAAAAGGTGACATCATTATCGGCGTCAATCGCCAGCGGGTAAAAGACCTGAATGATTTACGCCAGATAGTGCAGAACAAGCCGGAAGTCTTGGCGCTGAATATACAGCGCGGCAACTCCTCAATTTATCTGGTAATCAGATAAACCGGCAAGGCGTGAGGGGTTTTTACCCCTCACGCCTCACCTCTCACTCCTCATGACCCTGTATGTTATGCTGTAGTCATTCGACAACAATCACGACATTCCATGCGGCTAGCCTCTTCTCTCAAGTTTCTGCTTCAGGCCGGGGCCTTCGGCGTCCTGATGGCTCTGATCCTGCTATTGCTGTTTCCGCAACTCAAGACCCAGCCCTTCGAGCACTGGTGGCGTAACCAGCAGGTGGGTGTGTCCAGCTTTTCCTATGCCGCCAGCCGGGCCGGACCTGCCGTAGTCAATATTTATACCCGCAGCTTTCAACGGGGCAGCGAGTCACCCGAACTCAGCGCCACCGGCCTGGGATCCGGCGTCATCATGTCGGATAAAGGCTATGTGCTCACCAATTATCATGTGATTGCCGATGCGGATCAGGTCATCGTTGCCCTGCAGGATGGCCGCATTCTCGCCGGTGACGTCACCGGTTTTGATGTACCCACGGATCTGGCGGTACTGAAAATTACCGCCGGCCAGTTGCCGGAGATCCCTCAGGATGATGAACTCTCACCTCAGGTCGGCGACATAGTGCTGGCCATCGGTAATCCGTATAACGTGGGCCAGACCATTACTCAGGGCATTATCAGTGCCACCGGCCGCACCGGTTTATCCAGCATGGGGCCGGACAGCAACGGCCGCCAGGATTTGCTGCAGACCGACGCCGCCATCAACGCCGGTAACTCCGGCGGTGCTCTGGTCAACGTCTATGGCGAGATGGTCGGCATCAATACCGCGTCTTTTCAGAGCCTGGCCCACCAGGAAAGCTACGGCATCAACTTCGCCATTCCCTATGCCCTGGCCCACCGCATCATGCAGGAGCTGATTATCAACGGCCGGGTGATCCGCGGCTATCTCGGCATCAGTGGCGCCGATATTCCGCCGATGATGGCACAACTGCTGAAACTGGAAGATCGCAGCGGTATCTATGTGGAAGCGGTCAACGAGCTGGGGCCCGCGGCCAAGGCCGGCATCATCCAGGAAGATGTACTGATGAATATCGATGGCAAGGCCATTCGCAATATGCGCCATGCCATGGACATGATCGCCGAAACCCGCCCCGGCAGCGAAATACAGATAACCCTGCTGCGAGACGGCAAGATACTGACGCTACCGGTGATGATTGAAGAAGATAGCCGCTTTCAGCGCCTGCGGTGAAAAAGGGATTGGGGATTAGGGAATGGGGATTAGGGACTTGAAGGATGGGGCTGGAAACCGGGCAGTCCCCAGTCCCCAGTCCCTAATCCCGGGGGTTAGCCCTTGACGCGTTTGATCTTGCCGCCCAGGGCGGACAGCTTGTCTTCGATAAACTCGTAACCCCGGTCGATATGATAGATGCGATCCACTGTTGTGGTGCCCTCGGCCACGAAACCGGCCAGCACCAGGCTGGCAGACGCCCGCAGATCGGTGGCCATCACGGTGGCACCGGTCAGCTGTTCGGTGTCGTCACAGATCGCCAGGTTGCCGTTCAGCTCGATATGAGCGCCCATGCGATTCAGCTCGGGTACGTGCATGAAGCGGTTTTCGAAGATGGTCTCGGTCACCCGGCCCACCCCCTTGGCCACCGCGTTGAGCACGGTAAACTGGGCCTGCATGTCGGTCGGAAAGGCCGGATACGGCGCCGTCTTGATATCGACCGGCTTCAGTGTGCGACCGGTCATATCCAGGCGAATCCAGTCTTCGCCGGTTTCCACCAGCGCACCCGCATCCTTGAGCTTGACCAGTACCGCTTCCAGCAGGTGCGGATCCGTATTGCGACAGGTGACATCACCGCCGGTAACCGCCGCGCCGACCAGAAAGGTGCCGGTTTCAATGCGGTCGGGCTGAACCCGATACTCGCCGCCGTGCAACGCCTCGACACCATCGATGATCAGCGTGTCCTGGCCAATGCCCTGAATTTTGGCGCCCAGCGCATTGAGGAAGTTGGCCAAATCGACCACTTCCGGCTCGCGGGCGGCATTTTCGATGATGGTACGGCCTTCGGCCAGCACCGCCGCCATCATCAGGTTTTCGGTACCGGTCACGCTGACCATGTCCATCAGGATATGCGCGCCCTGCAGGCGGCCGTCGACCCGCGCCTTGATGTAACCGTCTTCCACCCGGATCTCGGCCCCCATCTGCTCCAGACCGTGAATATGCAGGTTCACCGGCCGGGCACCGATGGCGCAGCCACCGGGCAGAGAGACGTCGGCCTGGCCAAAGCGGGCCACCAGCGGCCCCAGTGCCAGGATGGAGGCACGCATGGTGCGCACCAGCTCGTAAGGCGCTATGTGGCTGTTCACCGCCCCGGAAATAACGATAACGCCATCCTGCTCGCCGACCTTGAGGCCCATGGAGGCCAGCAGCTGCAGCGTGGTGTCCACGTCTTTCAGCTTGGGCACGTTGGACAGGTGCACCGCTTCATCACACAATAGGGTACCAAAGAGTATCGGCAGCGCGGCATTCTTGGCGCCGGAGATGGTCACTTCGCCGGCAAGCCGGCAAGGTCCCTGAATTTCAAATTTATCCATTTCGGTTCCTGCTCAGGAAGGCATTATAAATTTTCGTTCCCGCGCCCATTGCTCGGGAGTAAAGGTCTTCACGGTCAACGCATGGATGGTGTTCTGGGCGATCAGTTCCATAAGAGGACCATTGATCGCCTGCTGCCGCTTGACCCGGCTCATGTCGGAAAAATCGGCCGACACCGCAATCACCTCGAAATGACTGCCTTCGCTTTTGATATAGAGTTCGTCCAGGGGCAGGGCCTGCCGCAGTAAACGTTCGACTTCGTTATTCAGATCCATGTTGGCTCCCGCTCATGTTAGCTCTCGGCTGTATTGTCGGTCAGTTCAAACAGCGAACTGACACCGTATAAATCGGCCAGTGGATAAAAACTGGTCGGGGGGGATATCAGGGTCAGCGCCTTGTTGCCGGCGGCCAGCGCCTGACTCCATTGCACCAGAAAAGCCAGGCCGACCGAATCGATCTGCTTCAATTTGCTCAGGTCTGCCCGCTCGGCACCGAACAGGGTATGACGTTCGGCCCAGTAGGCCGGCAGCATATCCCGTGTCAGTTCCCGTTCGAGTTTCATTGGGTTCTTTCCAGCGGCGTCACCGGCTTATCGGTGTGCGCCTGCAACTGAAGGGTAACCTTGTCAATGCCGTTCTGACGGATAAGGCCGCTCAGCTCGGCCTGCTTGGCAGACAGCAGGCTGATGCCCTCGGCCACCATGTCGAACACCCGCCACTCACCGGTGCGGCCGTTCTGGCGCAGTTTGAACTCCAGTTTGATGGCCGGCTGGTTCGTCTCCAGCACCGACACCGGTACCGAGACCAGCTTTTCGCCCTTGGCGACGCTACCGGTACCTATGTCCAGCTGCTGCTCCTTGTAGGCCGCCAGAGCATCGGCATAGGTCACCACCAGGTAGTCGCTGAAGGCGGCAACAAAACGATCCCGTTGCTCGGGCGTGGTGTTGTTGAGCTGATTACCGATCACCCGGTAGGCGGAAAAACGCACATCCACCGCCGGCAGCATTTCTTCCCGCACTATGGTGCGCAGGTATTCCGGGTTGGCCTTGATTTGTGCCTGCTGTCGACTCAGTCGGTCAAAGGTACTCTGGGCGACTTCGTTCACCAGCACATAAGGATTGTCCAGCGAGATGGCACTGGCCAGCGGGGCCCAGAGCCCGGCCAGCATCAACAGCCCCGATATCAGTAATTTTTTCATTATTGGCTCCTAGGGAGTGGGCTTCGGCTCAGTTGTCGCCGATGGAATAAATGAACTTTCCAATCAGCTCTTCCAAGACCAGTGCCGATTGGGTATCCGTTATGGTGTCGCCGTCCTTGAGCATGCCGATGCCCATGTCCTCATCGGCAAAACCGGGGGTCAGCCCCAGATACTGCTCACCAAGCAGACCCGAGGTCTGAATGGCCGCCGTGCTGCTTTCGGAAAATTCACCGGCGCTGCGGCCGACCGTCAGCGTCACCACCGGCACCTGATCCTTTGCGTCCAGGCTTATCTGCGTGACTCGTCCCACCACCACGCCGCCTACCTTGACCGGAGAACGCACCTTGAGGCCTCCGATATTATCGAACTTGGCATAGAGGGTATAGCTTTCTCCCTGACCATTGACGCTGACACCGGCGACCTTGAACGCCAGCAGCAACAAGGCGCCGATACCGGCCAGCATAAAGCAGCCGACGCTGAATTCCAGTTTGCTGTATTTCATTGTTATTTACCCGAACATGACGGCGGTAAGGGCGAAATCGAGCCCCAGTACCGCCAGAGAAGAATGAACCACGGTACGCGTCGTGGCCTGACTGATCCCGGCCGCCGTCGGCTGTGCATCGAAACCGTTAAACAGGGCAATCCAGGTCACCACCAAGGCAAACACCAGACTCTTGATCACCCCCTGCATGATGTCCTGCTGCCAGTCGACCGCCGCCTGCATCGTCGACCAGAACCCCCCTTCGTCAACCCCCAGCCAATCCACACCTACCAGCTTGGCGCCCCAGATGCCGATCAGGCTGAACATCAGCGCCAGCAAGGGCATGCTGATAACACCGGCCCAGAAACGCGGCGCCACCACTCGGCGCAGGGGATCTATGCCCATCATCTCCAGGCTGGAGAGCTGCTCGGTCGCCTTCATCAGCCCCAGCTCGGCGGTCAGTGCCGACCCGGCCCGCCCGGCAAACAGCAGCCCGGTCACCACAGGACCCAGTTCCCGCAGCAGTGACAAGGACACCAGCGGGCCCAGGCTACCTTCGGCACCGAAGTCGACCAGCACGTTGTAGCCCTGCAGCGCCAATACCATGCCGATAAAAATGCCCGACACCAGGATAATGGCCACCGACTGCACGCCCACTATCTGTAATTGCTGTACCAGTAATGGAAAGTGTTTTCCGGGTTGTGGTCGCCCTACCAGCGCATGCATCAGCATGATGCCGGCGCGTCCGCTGGCGGCAATGCCCACCATTCCCTGTCGTCCCAGCCGCCCTATCATATCAATCAACATTGGTTAACGACTCCCTGAAAGAAGGCGCCGGGTAATGAAACGCCACCGGGCCATCCGCCTGCCCCTGCAAAAACTGAATCACCTGCGCATCGGTATGCTCACGCAGCTCATCCGGTGTGCCGGCGGCAATCACCTGCTTGTTGGCGATGATATAGGCGTAATCGGCAATATTCATCACCTCATCCACGTCATGGGTCACCACGATGGAGGTCAGCCCCTGGGCCCGGTTCAGCTCGGCGATCAGCTTGACCAGCACCGCCATGCTGATGGGATCCTGACCGGCAAAGGGTTCATCATACATGATCAGCTCGGGATCCTGTGCAATCGCCCGCGCCAACGCCGCCCGCCGCCCCATGCCGCCGGACAATTCGGACGGCATCAGCCTGGCCGCGCCACGCAGACCCACCGCTTCCAGCTTCATCATTACCAGGGTACGAATCATGGCTTCCGGCAGGCCGCTGTGCTCGCGCAGCGGAAACGCCACGTTGTCGAATACCGACATGCCGGTGAACAGGGCGCCGCTCTGAAACAGCATGCCCATGCGCTGGCGCACCTGATAGAGACGGGAGCGGCCCATAGCGGGAATCGATTCGCCATCAAACAGCACATCACCGCTGCTCGGCTTTATCTGGCCACCGATCAGGCGCAACAGGGTGGTTTTACCGATACCGCTCGGGCCCATGATTGCGGTGATTTTGCCTTTCGGGATCTGCAGATTAATCCGGTCATACAGGGTCCGGTCGCCATGGCTGAAGCAAAGATCCCTGATTTCGACGAGGCTCTGGCTCACACTGATTCCCCAATGAAAAGAAGGAATTGTATGAGTTCCCCGCAGGATGGGCAACCAAGCCGACGGCTTTTCCTTTGCCGATGCGCCATTCCCTGTCTTCTTATACCAATCCCACTAAACAAATGATCTATTTCATTTTTGTATAAAAGTCGAACAAAGGGCCCGCTCCGCCGACTCGCCGTGAATCCCTCCCTGGAGGCTCAGCCGCGCCATCCATGGCGCGGATGGTCGGCTGAGCAGATCCCTTTGTCCTCCTAGATGCAGCAGAGTCGCCTGTTGGTGCTGCTTTCGGGCAACTCGATGCTCGAGAAGAGGCAACAGAGATCGATTCCCACGACCGTGAAATGCCAGGGACGGCATTTCCGAGCCCCCATGGGGCAGCTTGCTGCCATATATCTTTGCTGGGTAATGGACCGAATATCCAGTGAATATTCGCAGCCGTTGCCCGGCAAAGATGGCTAGCCCAGTGGCGTGTCGTGGGAGGCGGCTGTGTTGCCTCTGATCTGAGGCCTTAATATGATCAGATCATTAGGGGTTGGTATGAGACGCCTCTCAGCCCCCTACCGTTTTTGTTACACCAGTCGCTTATCGGCACAAGCTTTTCTATAATGGCGCCGCCTAAGGTGTGGAGAAAGCTATGACTGCAGAATTTGATTATCGGAAAACCGCCAAGCAGGTACTGGATATTGAAAAGGCAGCCATCGATGGCCTTTATCAATATCTGGACCAGGCTTTCAATCATGCCTGCCGGCTGATGTTCCAGTGTCCGGGAAAAGTCATCGTGACCGGCATGGGTAAATCCGGGCACATCGCCCACAAGATTGCCGCCACCCTGGCCAGTACCGGCACGCCCGCCTTTTTCGTGCATCCGGGCGAGGCCAGCCACGGGGATCTCGGCATGATCGGCAAGGACGATGTGGTGCTGGCCCTGTCCAACTCGGGTGAGAGCAGCGAAATCATTTCTCTGCTGCCGGTGCTCAAGCGCCGCGGGCTGCCGTTGATCTGTCTGACCGGCAACCCCGCCTCCACCATGGCACGAGAAGCCAACGTGCATCTGTGCACCCGGGTGGAGCAGGAAGCCTGCCCGCTTGGCCTGGCTCCGACCGCCAGCACCACCGCCGCCCTGGTGATGGGCGACGCCCTTGCCGTTTCCCTGCTGGAAGCCCGCGGCTTTACCGCCGATGACTTCGCCCTCAGTCACCCCGGCGGCGCCCTCGGCAAGCGCCTGCTGCTGCGGGTGGGCGATGTGATGCACAAAGACGATCAGGTACCGAAAGTCGGACTGGACACGCTGATTATCGACGCACTACTGGAAATCGGCCGCACCGGTCTGGGCTTTACCGCCGTGGTCGATGACCGGCAAAAACTGGTGGGTATCTACACCGATGGCGACCTGCGCCGCACCCTGGATCATAAAATCGATCTGCATCACACTTGCATCGCACAGGTGATGACCCGCAGCTGCACCACGGTACACGCCGCCATGCTGGTGGCAGAAGCGGTCAATCTGATGGAAGAAAAGAAAATAAGCGGTCTGCTGGTGCTGGATGAACAACAGCATCCAGTGGGCGCCTTCAACATGCACGATCTGTTACGGGCAGGAGTGATCTGATGGAACAACCAAGCCTTTACGGCCCGGTGGCCGGCGACGTCTGGCAGCGGATGGCCGGGATAAAACTGCTGATCTGCGATGTGGACGGCGTGCTGTCCGACGGCATGATCTATCTCGGTAATCAGGGTGAAGAATACAAAAGCTTCTGCACCAAGGACGGTTTCGGCATCAAGGCGCTGCTCAACGCCGGTATTCAGGTGGCGGTAATCACCGGGCGGGACTCCCGCATCGTCAGCGAGCGCATGGCTTCACTCGGGGTCACCCATGTTTATCAGGGTCAGAGCGACAAGATACACAGCTATCGCGCCCTGCTGGATACCCTCAAGTTCGGACCGGAGCAGGTCGCCTATATTGGCGATGACGTGGTCGATTTGACGGTGATGCTGGACTGTGGCCTGGGCGTGGCGGTGGCCGATGCTCACCCGCTGGTGCTGCGACAGGCCGACTATGTTACCCGCATCGACGGCGGCCGAGGCGCGGTGCGCGAAGTATGCGACCTGCTGCTTGAGGCGCGGGGCGAGCTGGAACAGGCCAGGGGCATGAGCCTGTGAGCCGCCAGATCTGGTGGTTTGGTGGCCTGTTTCTGGTCGCGCTGGTCTGCTGGCAGTGGTTTCGGCCGGTCACCGATGCCCCGGTCAATCAGCAGGATTATCAGCCGGATTTTATTGCCAAAAACCTGCGCAGCGTGCAATACAACCAGCTGGGTCTGCCCTACCGCGGACTGGATGCGGAATATGCGGAGTACTACCAACCGCTGGCCATGACCCTGATGGAAAAACCTGTTATCTTGCTCTATTCGCCCGATGGCCAGCCCCAATGGCGGCTGAGCGGTGACGAGGGCATGCTCAACACCAATGATAACGCGGTACTGAACGGCACCGTGGTCGGCCGGGGGCTGCAACCGGATGCCCTGGTGAGAACCCTGACCACCGAATATCTGGAACTGGATTTTATTAAGAATCAGCTGCGATCCAACCGGAACGTACAACTGAACAGCCCCACTTATCAGGCCCAGGGCCAGGGGCTGCTGGGCAAGCTTGATCAACAAACGGTGGAATTACTGCATGAAACCCGGGCAACCTACTTTACTCCTTAGCATCGGTGGCCTGCTGGCCCTCGGCCTGAGTCTGGCCGAGGCCAAAGAGGCAGACTTCAACCAGCCGGTGACCATCGATGCCGGTCGTCAGCTGGTGGAGCTGGTCGACAACAAGGTCACCTTCAGCGATCGGGTCGTGGTCAAACAAGGCACCATGGATGTGCAGGCCGACAAACTGGTGGTGATCCGCAACGACCAGGGCCTGCAATCGATGACCGCCCACGGCGCACCGGCCACCTACTATCAGGTGCTCGACAGCGGCCAGCCGGTCAAGGCCGAGGCCCGGGAAATCCACTACGATATGAAGGCACGCACCATCACCCTGCTGAAGGAAGCGAAGCTCACGCAAAACGACAATATCGTGACCGGCTACCGAATCCGCTACCATATCGACAAGGAGCAGATGGAAGCCGAAAGCCAGGGCGGAAAAGACCGCGTCACCACCATTTTTCTGCCCGAACAACTGCAGGACATAAATAAAAAAGAGACGCAGAACTGATCATGGCAACACTGAAAGCCCGCGGGCTGCAGAAAAGTTACAAGGGCCGCCAGGTGGTGGCCGATGTCAGCCTGACCGTCAACACCGGTCAGATCGTCGGCCTGCTCGGTCCCAACGGCGCCGGCAAGACCACCTCCTTCTACATGATAGTGGGCCTGGTACAGCGCGATGCCGGCAGCATCACCATCGACGAACAGGACATCAGCCATGAGCCCATGCATGTGCGAGCCCGGGCCGGTATCGGTTACCTGCCCCAGGAAGCGTCCATTTTTCGGCGCCTGAGCGTGGCCGACAACCTGATGGCGGTGCTCGAAACCCGCCAGGATCTGGATGCCGCCGGCCGCGACGAAAAAATGGAGCAGTTGCTGGAAGAGTTCAATATCACTCATATCCGCGACAGCGCCGGCATGAGCCTGTCCGGTGGCGAGCGCCGCCGGGTGGAAATAGCCCGGGCGCTGGCGGCCGATCCGCGTTTCATTCTGCTGGATGAGCCCTTCGCCGGGGTCGATCCCATCTCGGTGATCGATATCAAGAAAATCATCCTGCACCTGCGTGATCGCGGCCTGGGCGTGCTGATTACCGACCATAACGTGCGTGAGACCCTCGATGTCTGCGAACGGGCCTACATTGTCAGCCACGGTCATCGTATCGCCGCCGGCACACCGACCGAAATACTCGCGAACGAGCAGGTCAAGAAAGTCTATCTTGGTGAACAATTCAGCCTCTGAGCTGGCCCGCTGAAGACCCATGCGGTTGACATAGAAGGACTTTTCTACAATGAAGCCAACTCTTCAGTTACGTCTGGGGCAGCAACTGACCATGACCCCCCAGCTGCAACAGGCCATTCGCCTGCTGCAGCTGTCGAGCCTGGAGCTGCAGCAGGAAATTCAGCTGGCCCTGGAAAACAATCCCCTGCTGGAGCAGGAAGAGCCGGACAGCATAGAAGTGGCCGACGGTGGCAGCGACGAGCAAATGGCTGCCGATACCTCCATGGAGCAAAGCCAGCTGTCCGACGAACTGCCGATGGACACTCATTGGGATGATATCTATACCGCCTCCTCCGGCAGCAGTGGTAACGGCGGCCTGCCCGAAGGAATGGAAGATACCGTCTATCAGGGAGAAACCACCGAAACGCTGCAGGATTACCTGCTGTGGCAGATGCAGCTGACCCCCTTTAGTGAAACCGATCAGGCCATCGCCCTGGCCATTATCGACGCCATCGATGACGCCGGTTATCTGACCCAGGATCTGGAAGATATCCTCGCCGCCGTCTCCGGTGGCGACCAGGAAATCGAGGCAGACGAGGTGGAAGCGGTGTTGAAGCGCATTCAGCACTTCGACCCTGTCGGCGTCGCCGCCCGCAGCGTGCAGGAATGCCTGCGCATTCAACTCGAGCACTTTCCCGCCGACACTCCCTGGCTGAACGAGGCCCGTCTGGTGCTTGAGCAACACATGGATCTGCTCGGCAACCGGGACTATCGCACCCTGCAACGTAAAACCAGGCTGAAGGAAGAAGAACTCAGGGATGTGCTGGCCCTGATCCAGCAGCTGGAGCCCAGGCCCGGCAACAGCGTGATTCAGAGCAGTTCCGAGTACGTGATCCCGGATGTGGTGGTGACCAAACGCCAGGACGTCTGGGTTGCCGAACTCAATCATGACGCCATGCCCAAGGTACGGCTGAATCAGACCTACGCCGCCATGGCGCGCCAGCCCAGAAACAGTGAAGACGGCCAGTTTATTCGTAACCATTTGCAGGATGCCAAATGGTTTATCAAGAGCCTGGAAAGCCGAAATGAGACCTTGCTCAAGGTTGCCAATTGTATTGTTGAACAACAACAGGCATTCTTTGAGTACGGGCCCGAGGCCATGAAGCCGATGGTGCTGAATGATGTGGCCGAAGCGGTGGAAATGCACGAATCCACCATCTCCCGAGTGACCACGCAGAAATTCATGCATACCCCCAGAGGGGTGTTCGAGCTGAAGTATTTTTTCTCCAGCCATGTGGGTACCGACAGTGGCGGAGAATGTTCGTCGACGGCAATTCGCGCCCTGATCAGGAAACTGGTCGGTGCGGAAAACCCGGCCAAGCCACTGAGCGACAGTAAAATTGCCCAGTTGCTGGCCGAACAGGGGATACAGGTGGCCAGGCGGACCATCGCCAAGTACCGGGAGTCGCTGGCCATCCCCCCTTCCAATCAGCGTAAGCGCCTGATGTAAAGGCAGATCTAGAAGGAAGACGATATGCAAATAAATCTGACTGGACACCATGTAGAAGTCACCGATTCCCTGCGTGACTATGTGAACAGCAAGTTTGCCCGACTGGAGCGTCACTTCGACAACATCACCAATGTACACGTCGTCCTCACCCTGGAAAAATTGCAGCAGGTGGCCGAAGCCAAAATGCATCTCAGCGGCGGTGAAATTTTTGCCAACGCCCAACATGACGACATGTACGCCGCCATCGATGGCTTGATCGACAAGCTCGATCGCCAGATCATCAAACACAAAGAGAAGCTCAAGCAAAAATAACCATGGAAGTCGCCGACATACTGAGCAGGGACTGCACCCGCAGTGCAGTCCCCTGCACGAGCAAAAAACGAGCTCTCGAAATCATCAGCGAGCTGGCCGCCCTGCATCTCGATATCAGCAGCCAGCAGCTGTTCGACTGCCTGCTGGCCCGGGAAAAAATGGGCAGCACCGGCATCGGCAACGGTATTGCCATTCCCCATGGCCGTATCAGCAATGACAACCAGGCGACGGCGGTGCTACTCACCTTTGCCGAGCCGGTGGAGTTTGATGCCATTGACAATCAGCCCGTAGGCCTGGTATTCGCCCTGCTGGTACCGGAACAAGAATGTAAGCAGCATCTCAAGACGCTGTCATTGATTGCCGAAAAGCTCAGCAACAAACAGGTCTGCAAGCAGTTGCGCCAGGCCGGCAGCGATGACGAGCTCTATCACATCATGGTGTCTTCCTGAGGAGAACAATATGCAGCTGGTGATCGTCAGTGGTCGTTCGGGCTCGGGTAAAACCGTGGCCCTGCGTGTGCTCGAGGATCTGGGTTATTACTGTGTCGACAACCTGCCCGTCGAGCTGCTGCCCGAGCTGGTACAGATGCGTCGGCGCGAACCCGGTGAGGTGGCGGTCAGCATCGATGTACGCAACCTGCCCGACAGTGCCGACAAACTGGAAGCCTGTCTGGCCGACATCGGCGCCATGGAAGGGGTCAGCCTGTCCAGTATTTTTATCGACGCGGACAATGCCGCCCTGATCCGTCGCTTCGGCGACACTCGCCGGCTGCACCCCTTGTCTCGTCACAGCCTGACCCTGGACGAAGCCATCCGTCAGGAAACCCACCTGCTGGCGCCTCTGTCTTCCACCGCCGATCTGCGTATCGACACTTCCGATCTCAGTATTCACGATCTGAGCGAAATTATCCGCGCCCGTATTCTCGGCAAGAAGGAACGGGAACTGAACTGGGTATTCGAGTCTTTCGGCTACAAATACGGTATTTCTCAGGATGCGGATTTCGTGTTCGATGCCCGCTTTCTGCCCAACCCCCACTGGATAGCCGAGTTGCGCCCTTTCAGCGGCCAGGACGAGCCGGTCGCCAGCTACCTGAGCAGCCAGCCCGAGGTCACCAAATACCTGTGGCAGATTGAAAACCTGCTGGTCACCTGGATGCCGCACCTGGAACGCAACAACCGCAGTTACGTGACCGTCGCCATCGGTTGTACCGGTGGCAAGCACAGATCCGTGTATATCGTCGAGCAGCTCGCACAGATATTCCGGCAAATGGGCAAAAGCGTACAACTGCGCCACCGGACCCTGGAAAAGCAACATGACTAGAATCGAGCGGGATCTGCAAATCGTCAACAAGCTCGGGCTCCATGCCCGAGCCGCCATTCAGCTGGTACAGTTAACCCAGCAATTCGATGCCACCGTGACCGTTTGCAACCAGGAAAAACAGGCCCCGGCCAACAGCGTCATGGGCTTGCTGATGCTGGAAACCGCCCAAGGGCACGCCATTCGCGTCGTTGCCGAAGGGCCGGATGCAGAAGCAGCCATGAACGCCGTCTCCCGCCTGGTCGCCGACCGCTTCAACGAATCAGAATAATTCCCCTATCGCCTTCCCCCCGCAGAAGGCTGGAGTCCGGATGACAGAATCATTAGAAAAGCCAAGAACGCAGGATCATCTGGACACCATTACCCAGGCGCTGAACAGCGGCATGTTCGTGCACGTTCGCCGCATGCTGCAACAGATGCGCCCCGGCGACGTCGCCTGGCTGCTGGAGTCCTCTCCCTCTCCCAGTCGCAAGGTATTGTGGCAGCTGATCGACCCGGATGAATACGGCGAAATCCTGGAAGAGCTGTCGGAGGAAGTCAGAGACGGCATCATCCGGCTGATGGATCCGGGCAAACTGGCCGCCGCACTGGAAGACATGGAGTCGGACGATCTGGCCTATGTACTGCGGGATCTGCCCGAGCAGCTGTTCAATCAGGTACTTACCCAGATGGATGAGCAGGATCGGCAGCGGGCCCAGCAGGCGCTGTCGTATCCGGAAGACACCGCCGGCTCCATCATGAATACCGAGTTCATCACCCTGCGGGCCGATGTCAGCATCGAGGTGGTACTGCGCTACCTGCGCCTGCATACCGAACTGCCGGAGGGCACCGATACGCTTTATGTGGTCGATCAGAATAACCGGCTGCTGGGCGATATTTCCCTCGCCAGTCTGGTGGTGCAGGATCCGGCCACCACGGTTGCCGAGGCCATGGATACCCAGGTGGAAGCCATACCGCTGACCATGACCGACACCGACGTGGCCAACCTGTTCGAGCGTCACGACTGGCTGTCGGCGCCGGTGGTCGATGAGGACTATCAGTTGCTGGGCCGTATCACCATCGATGACGTGGTGGACATCATTCGAGAGGAAGGCGAACACTCGATGATGGGCATGGCCAAGATGGACGATGACGAAGATACCTTCGCGCCGGTACTGACCAGTGCCCGCCGTCGTTCCATCTGGCTCACCGTCAACCTGGGCTCGGCCCTGCTCGCCGCCAGCGTCTCCAACATGTTCGAGGAAACCCTGTCACAGCTGGCTACTCTGGCGATTCTGATGACCATAGTGCCCTCCATGGGCGGTATCGCCGGCAATCAGACCCTGGCATTGGTGATCCGCGGCATGGCGGTCGGCCATATCGGCGACAGCAACGCCCGTTGGCTGCTGACCAAGGAAGCGCTGGTGGGGCTGTTCAACGGTCTGCTGTGGGCGGTGATGGTGGCGGTAGTGGTGAGTCTGTGGAAAGGCAGCTGGGAGATAGGCCTGGTACTGGCCTCGGCCATGTTTATCAATCTGTCGGTCGCGGGGCTGGCCGGCGCCGCCATTCCGCTGGTGATGCGCAAGCTCAATATCGACCCGGCGCTGGCCGGCTCCATGGCCCTGACCACCGTCACCGACATCGTCGGTCTGTTCTCCTTCCTGGGTCTCTCGACCCTGATCCTGCTGCACTGACCGGGAATAGGGAATAGCAGTAGATTGGCGATAAGCGCAGCTCCCAACCCAGGCTCCTGGTAAGAAGGAGGGAACGGGAACTGGTGATTAGGGACTCGCTCCCGAACTTCCAGTCCCTAATCCCAATTCCCTGCAGTTACTGTCCGGCGATTTTCATCTCGTCGATCAGTACAGAGCCGGTCTGCAGGCTGGAACGGGTTTCCACGTCGGTGCCGATGGCCTGAATGCCCGCAAACATCTGCTTCAGATTACCGGCGATGGTGATCTCTTCCACCGGATAGGCGATTTCGCCGTTTTCCACCCAGAAACCGGCCGCGCCACGGGAATAGTCACCGGTAACGATATTCACGCCCTGGCCCATCATCTCGGTTACCAACAGACCGGTACCCATCATCTTCAGCAACTGCTCCAGGCTCTGGCCGCTGTTCGCCACCGTCCAGTTGTGAATACCGCCGGCGTGTCCGGTCAGCGCCATGCCGAGCTTGCGGGCCGAATAGCTGGTCAACAGGTAGGTTTTAAGCTCACCCTTTTCGATGATGTGGCGCTCTTGAGTACGCACCCCTTCGTTATCAAACGGCGAGCTGGCCAGCCCCTTGTGCAGATGCGGCTGTTCGTGAATGTCGAACCAGTCGGGGAAAATCCGCTCGCCCAGCGCATCGAGCAGAAAGGAAGACTGGCGATACAGGTTACCGCCGCTGATCCCCATCACCAGATGACCGAACAGGCTGGCGGCCACATCCGGATGAAACAGCACCGGCGCCCGGGTGGTGTCGATTTTACGACCGCCCAGGCGGCCCAGGGTACGGCTGACCGCTTCGTCCGCCACCTGCTCGGGCGTCCAGAGATCCCCGAAGCTGCGCGCCGAGGTATAGCCGTACTCCCGCTGCATGTCGCCATCCTGCTCGCCGATCAGCACGCAGCTCATGCCGAAGCGGCTACCGGCGTAACCCTTGATGAAGCCGTGACTGTTACCGTAAACCTTGATGCCCAGATTACTGGAAAAGCTGGCGCCGTCCGACTGCTTGATACGAGGATCCCGGCCCAGCGCCTGCTGCTCGCAGCGCAGGGCCAGTTCGATACCGTCGGCAGGCTCAAGCTGACGAGGAAAACACAACTCAAGCTCCGGTGCATCCCAGGCCAGGGTATCGGCATCGGCGATGCCGGCGAAGGGATCGGCGGTGGTATAACGGGAAATATCCAGCGCCGCCGCCACGGTGCGGGTGATGGCATCGGGGCGCAAATCGGACGTGGAGGCCGAGCCCTTGCGGCCATCCCGGTAGACGGCGATCCCTAAGGCACCGTCCTTGTTGAACTCGATATTTTCCAGTTCACCGTTACGGGTGTTGACCGAAAGCCCGGTCTGCTTGCTGATGGACACTTCGGCGCTGTCGGCGCCCAGTCGTTTGGCGCTGTCCAGGGCCTGCTCTACGGCCAGCTCTAGCTGGCGCTGTTCGGTTTGAATTTCTGCTGGGGTCATGATTCACATCGCTGGCTCAGTTTGGAGTTAGCATAACAGACCCCTGCGCGCCTTGGGAGAAGCTGGTAATATATATGTATATGTTAATCGAGACGGAAAAACTATGAGCCAGCACGACGCCCCCAACGGCCACGATGATGAAATCGAATGGGTCAGTAAAAGCGAGATGAAGCGGGAAAGCCGCGCCCTGCAAAAACTGGGGGAGTCGCTGGTCAAGCTTCAGCCTCACGAACTGGCCAAGGTGCCACTGGACGAAGATTTGCTGGAAGCCATAGAGCTGGCACACAAGCTTCACAACAAGCGGGAAGGTCTGCGCCGCCACATGTCCTATATCGGCAAGCTGATGCGCACTCGGGACGTCACCGATATCCAGAAAGCATTGGCGGGCTTCGAGCACAAGAGTGCCGTTGCCAATGCCCATTTCCATAAGCTGGAACTGTGGCGTGACCGGCTGATCAAGGAAGGCGACAAGGGCGTCAATGCCCTGCTGGCCGAGCACCGCAATCTGGATCGGCAAAAGCTGCGCCAGCTGGCGCGTCAGGGCCGCAAGGAGCTGGCTGCCGGTCTGCCCCCCCAGGCCTACCGCGAGCTGTTCCAGTATCTGAAACAGACCCTGGGCTCAGACCCTTCGTAATTACTGCCACACCGGAATGAAGATGCAGACAGCACAACGGGAGCCTGGGCTCCCGTTGTTATTAATAGGCTCGGCAGTTAAAAACACATACCCGCCGGTTTTTTACCCATTTTACGTAACTTGGCACATTCACGGGCATCAACACCGTCGCCCCTGCTTGCCATTTCCTGCACTACAGGCTGCTGCACATTTAGCACCGAACCGGCCTGAGCCGGCATCAACATCAACCCTAGAACAGAGGCAAAGGCTATCGATAGCAATGTTTTCATCATTATCGCCTCCAGTTTGCTTCCACGCATTCACGTGACTCAGCAAACATTAGACACCGCATCGGCCCCGAATCGCACAGAAAAAAACCGTTAACCTATGGTTAACAATCAGGTTGATAATCAACCAGAGAGCTTACTGAGTACCACCCACCGTCATTCGATCCAGCTTGAGGGTTGGCTGACCGACACCCACCGGTACGCTCTGGCCTTCCTTGCCACACACACCTACACCGGCATCCAGCGCCAGATCGTTACCGACCATGGACACCTGGCTCATGGCCTCGGGACCATTGCCTATCAGGGTGGCACCCTTGATTGGCGCGGTCAGCTTGCCGTCTTCGATGAGATAGGCCTCGGAGGCGGAAAACACGAAGCGTCCGGAGGTAATATCCACCTGACCACCGCCGAAGTTGGGCGCATAGATGCCCTTCTTCACGCTGCGGATGATCTCTTCCGGCGGTGTCTCGCCCGGCAACATATAGGTGTTGGTCATCCGCGGCATCGGCAGATGAGCATAAGACTCCCGCCGGCCGTTGCCGGTGGGCGCTACGCCCATCAGCCGGGCATTGAGCTTGTCCTGCATGTAGCCCTTGAGCGTGCCGTTTTCGATCAGCACGTTATAAGCGCTTTCGGTACCTTCATCGTCGATGGTCAGCGAGCCGCGGCGGTTGGCCAGGGTGCCGTCATCCACTATGGTGCACAAACCGGAGGCGACCTGTTCGCCGATACGACCGGCGTAGGCGGAGGAGCCCTTGCGGTTGAAGTCGCCTTCCAGTCCGTGTCCCACCGCCTCGTGCAGCAAGACACCGGGCCAGCCGGCGCCCAGCACCACCGGCATGGTACCGGCCGGAGCGTCTATCGCTTCCAGATTGACCAGCGCCTGACGTACCGCTTCTTTCACATAGCTCATGGCTCTGGGCTGGCCGTCCAGCTCTTCCAGAAAATAGTCGTAGCCGACCCGGCCGCCGCCACCGCTGCCACCCCGTTCGCGCCGCCCCTTGCGCTCCACCAGCACCGAACAGTTCAGCCGCACCAGCGGGCGCAAATCGGTGGCCAGGGTGCCATCGGTAGCCATCACCAGTATCTCTTCATACACACCGGAAATGGAGGCAATCACCTGGGTGACCGCCGGATCCAGGCTACGGGCGAAAGCATCCATCTGCTGCAACAGGGCAATCTTCTGCTCCCGGGTCAGGGTATCGAGCGGGTTGAGACCAAAATAACGCGGCGCAATGGCGCGTTCGCGGCCAATCTGGAAGCGACCATCGCCGCCCTGTTCGGCAATGCCCCGGGCGGCGCTCACCGCTTGATCGAGCGCCGTTGCCGTTAGTTCGTCGGAGTAGGCGAAACCGGTCTTTTCACCGCTGACCGCCCGCACACCTACCCCCTGCTCTATGTTGTAACTGCCATCCTTGACGATGCCGTCTTCCAGCACCCAGGACTCGTGCACACTGTTCTGAAAATAGAGATCGGCAAAATCGATCTGATGCCGGCTCAGTCGGGCCAGCTGGGCGTCCAGCAGCGCCATATCCAGTTCGTTCGGGATCAGCAGGCTGCGATTAATCTGTTCAATACTCATGCTTGTCTCTCCAAACCGCGCTCAGGCGGGCATGTTGTGCAACCGGCATCTGACGGCGAATGCGTGACAGTCGTTCCGGCTCCAGCGGGGCGACCACCAGTCCCTCGCCATTGGGCAGGCAGGCCTGAACCTCGCCCCAGGGATCGAGAATCACCGAATGGCCCCAGGTCTGTCGTTGGCCCTGTTCGCCATAGAGGCCCGCCGCCAGCACATAACACTGGTTTTCGATGGCGCGGGCCTGTAACAAGGGCAGCCAGTGCGCCTGACCGGTGACCCGGGTAAAGGCCGCCGGCACCATCAGGATCTCGGCACCCCGTTCACGCAACGCCCGGTATAACTCGGGAAAACGTAAATCATAACAGATAGACAACCCCAGACGCCCGAAGGGACTGTCGATCACACACAGTTCGTCGCCGGGCGCATAGGTGGCCGACTCCCGATAGCTCCCCTGATCATCGGCGACATCCACATCGAACAGGTGCAGCTTGTGATAATGACCCATTCGCTCGCCCCGATCGTTATAGACCAGACTGGTGGCGTGCAGCCGTTCGCTGCCCTCGATACGGGTCGGCATGGAGCCGACCAGCAGCCAGATGCCCAGTTCGCGGGCCCATTGACTGAACCGGGCCTGTATCGGGCCTTCGCCCAGCGGCTCGGCCAGCTGCCGCGCCGCCGCCTTGCTGCCAAACACCACGGCATTTTCCGGCAGTTGCACCAGCAAGGGACGCGTCGACGGTAATTGCTCCAGCCAGCTTTCCAGCCTGGCCCGGTTTTCCGGCCAGTCGGGCCCGGCCGTTATCTGTATCGCAACCAGTTCCATGGCGTACTCCTTATTCGTTACCGGGTACGGCGACCCGTTTTCGCTCCCGTTCCAGCTCGGTCACCTTGGGCCGTTCCAACGGGCCCTCTACTCGGTAGCGAATGCGGGTAAACACATCCACCACCGGGCCCAGCACCTTGGACAGCGCCAGCACGTAAAGCCCGGTCACCGGGGTGACCGCAAAGGCCGCCAGCACCGGCAGGTTGCCGGTGAGATTGGGTGTAAACTCCAGACGATAATCGAGCCGCTCCGCCGCCAGATCCACCCGTCCGCCGCCGCGCAGGTTACCGGCTGCCCCATCAAGGGCCAAATCGTCGTTCTGTAATACCCCGTTGTGCAGCGCGCCGCTGGCGCTGATACGATCAAAATAGAAACCCTGCTCGAACACGTCACGAAAGTCCAGTCTTAGCCGACGCAATACCGACTCCATGCTCAGTACCGACAACAGACCGGCGCCCCTGTCGTTCACTTCGCGCAATACACCGGCATCGGTGTCGGCTTTCAGTTGACCGTTAAGACTGGCCAGATCCGGTCGCCAGGGTACATCCAGCCAGCGCAGTTGCCCTTCGAGTCGGGCCGGCGTTTCGCTGAACGGCGACGCTTTACCCAATGCCTGCCACAGCCGCTGCAACGATGAGGTGCTGCTTTGCCACTCCAGTCGGCTCAGGTTGCCGCTCTGATGCTGCAACCACTGGCCATGAGCCCGGGCCTGCAGCAGCGGGCCATCCAGACTCAGTTCGGTCAGCTGCATCCCATTCTGTTCCGGCTGGGGGCGTAATTCAAAAGCCACCTTGCCCAACGCCAGCTGCTGCCAGCGGCAGTCGTCACAGCGAAACTGCACGGCCGGCAGCCGGTCGGGGGTTACCCCGTCTGGCACAGCAGCGGATTTTACTGTTGATACAGCGCTTGGCGCACTCGCATTCGGCGTCAGCCAGAGTCGCCTGAACTGCGCCTGCACCGGCTGATTATCACCCCAGCTCAGGGTGCCATCCGCCTGCTCGGCGGTCACATTCAGCTGCTGTCGCTGCCTCTCCGCCGGGCCAATCGACAACCTAAGCTGGTTAAGGGGATACTGCCAGAGCCGAGCCCGACTGGCCTGCACCGACACCCGGTAAGGGGTCGGCCAGGTAATTCGGGGGCTGGCACCCGGCGGCAAGGAGGCATCGGGGCCGGAAGACGCCGGTTGTGCATCCCTTAACAGCACCAGCCAGTCATCCAGCGGTAAGTCCGCTACCCGCACCGCGATATCCAGTGGTGCCCGAGGCAGAGTGGGCTGAACGCCGGCCCCGGCCGACAACCACAGCCGCTGCACCCTGGCACCGTTCGGCCCGAACCCCACCCCGGCCAGCCCGCGAATCTGCTCACCCAGGGTCAGCTCAATCCGCGCCTGCTGACCATCCCCCGTCAGCTCGAGCTGACTGGGCCAGGCTTGGTTGCCGGCCTTGTTCAGCGGCGGTGGCAGGCGGCTGGAAAGCCCCTGCAGCGCCGAGTCGGCCTGAAAGCGATAATCCAGCTTGCCTCCCTCCGCCAGCGTCAGCTTGAGTTTGCCGCGCCAGTCGGCCGCGCCGTCCAGCGCCTGCAGCGGCGGGTAAGCTCGCGCCAGCGCGGCGGCCTGCAGCCGCCCCCGCATATCGATACCTACCTCGTAGCCGGCGGCAGTCTGCTGCCCACGGTAATCCAGCTGCAGCGGTTGTCCGTTCCAGTTGGCCTCCATGCCCTCGAAGCGGGTCTGCCGCTCATCGAACAGCAGGCGGCCACTCACCTGATCGAGCGGCAGATCCAGCGGTTTTACCCGCACCCGGTTGCGTGCAAAGTCGACCTGGCCCGCTACCGCCACCGGGCCGCCGTGCAAGGGAATCGCCAGCGCCAGCCGGCCCGTCAGGGGACCCGTTACCTGCACCTGCTCCAGAGTGGTCCCGACCGAGGCCGCCAGAGAGGAGTTCTGCAGATAGGCGGTGACCGCCTCACCGGCGCCTGCAATGTCGGCACTGAGTTCGAGTTTGGCCGCCTTGTTCAGCGGCACTATGCGCGCATCGATGGCGCGGGCATTTACCGCGCCCAGGCGCCCTTCCGGCCCCCGCATGTAGAGGCCATCATTTTCAAACAGCAGATCCAGGCTGAGATCGGTCAGCGGTTGCCAGTGGGGATCGAAGCGAAATTCGGCCTGGCGCAGCGGCACCCGGGCCTGAAAAATACCGCTGTCATCGTGATAGGGAAACCCGGTGAGTCGCCCGTACCAGAGCACTTCGGCACCCTCGGCCTGGCCACCACGAATGGCCCCCTGCAGATAGTTCACCAGGCGTGAGCCCATCAATGGCTCGGGAAAATAGCTGAAGGCCCGTTCGGCTCGCAAGACATTCACCCGCGCCGAGGTACTGAGCAGAGGTGCGCCCCGGCTCGGCAACTGCAGGCTGAACCAGCCCTGCAGCGCCAGGTCGGCGGTATTCACTTCCAGTTCATCGCTCCACAGCAGCCAGCCGTCCGGCTGCTTTTGCCAGCGCAACCCGGTCGACAACCGCTGCATCGGCCAGGGCTCGCGAAAGACACCGTCATAGACCCAGTCGGCCGCCGCTTGCTGGTTCAGGCTCAACTGGCCATGATCAGCGGCCAGCAGAAAATCACCGTTAAGGCCCCGGGTTTGCGGTGTCCACTCGAAGGCGCGGGTGCTGACGTCTTCCAGCTCGCCCTGCCAGCGCCAGTCGTCACCGGCGGCGGCAGAGGAAAAATAAAGGTTGGCCAGATGGCCGCGGGGGGCAATGCCGGCCAGCTGACGGGCACTGGTCGGCCAGAAGCTTTCGCCCCACTGGGCCAGCAGGGCAAGGTCGGTAAAGGTCAGTCGATCCAGATAACCGTGCAATCGATCCTGCTGCCGGTCTAGCTGAAGAGACCAGCTCGGCCAGGTATCGCCGTCGACACTGATATCGACATCGCTGCTGGCGAGCTGCCAGCCGGCATCGGTCGGTTGCCACTGCAACCGGCCGCCATCCACCAACACCTGATGATCATCGCCCCAGCGCAACCGGTTTTCACCCAGTTCCAGCACCCCGGCGCTTAGCCGGCCCTGCTGCCACTCCAGCCATAATTCGAAGTCGAGATCGGCGCTCACCGATGAATCGGCGGGGCGAATACGGGAGAGGACGGCGGAAGCATCGACGTCATCGGCATGCAGATAAATACTGCCGTCGAGTCGGTCAACCGGTCCGGTGAAACGGCTGCTGAGGCGCACCTGTTGCTCGGCGTCGGGACCAAAGCCCAGACGGCCCCGCCCCTGATGCAAACCGGGCGCATTCTGCCAGTGCAGGGCGGGAAGGTGCAGTTCGAACAGGTCCTGCTGCGGTGTGGTCACCACCAGCAGGGCATCGTTGAGGGAAAAGCGTTCCACTCCCTCGAGCGCCAGCTGGGGCAACCAGCTCAAGTCGGGAGGCCGGACGGCATTCTGCTCGCCGCTCAGATTCAGCGGCAAACGCAGACCATCCAGGGTCAGTTCATTCAGTACCGGCCGCCACTGACGCAGACTTTGCCATAACTGCACGCTCACCAGGGCCCGCCGCAGGGTGATGGCCGGCGCATCCTGCGGGTGCAGGCTGACCTCGTTCACCACCAGTACCGGGCCGTAATCCTGCCAGCTTAGGCCCAGGCGGCCCACTTCCAGCGTCAACTGCTGCTCACTCGACAGCCGGTCCAGCCATTGTTGTTGCCAGCCGGCCAGCCAGGGCGAGCCAAAGCGCAACAGGGTGACCAGTACCGCCAGCAGGACCGCCGTTGCCGCCAGTCCCAGCCAGGCCCAGCTCAAGCCCCGCCTGAACAACACAGACACTACATCATCACCACGTCGAACTGCTCCTGGTTATACAGGGGTTCGCTGCTCACCTTGACCTGCTTGCCGATAAACACTTCCAGCTCGGCCAGCATGTGGGACTCGTCTTCCTGCAGGGCGGACGCCACCGCCAGCGAGGCATAGACCACAAACTTGTCGGCGTCATAAGCCTTGTTGACCCGGGTTATCTCGCGCAGTATTTCGTAGCTGACGGTTTCCACCGTTTTGACTCTGGCCCGGCCATTGCACTCGGGGCAGGCGCCGCAGAGCACATGTTCCAGGCTTTCGCGGGTGCGCTTGCGGGTCATTTCCACCAGCCCGAGCTGGGAGAAACCGTTGACGTTGGTCTTGGCCCTGTCTCTGGACAAGGCCAGCCCCAGGCTGTGCAGCACCCGCCGTTTGTGATCCTCATCGTACATATCGATGAAATCGATGATGATGATGCCGCCCAGATTACGCAGCCGCAGCTGGCGGGCGATGGCCTGGGTGGCTTCGGTGTTGGTATTGAAAATGGTTTCTTCGAGATTGCGGTGGCCGACGAAGGCGCCGGTATTGATGTCGACCGTGGTCATGGCCTCGGTCTGATCGATGATCAGATAACCGCCGGACTTGAGTTCGACCTTGCGATCCAGCGCGCGCTGAATTTCGTTTTCCACGTCATAAAGGTCGAAAATCGGCGAACTGCCATGGTAATACTCGATCTTTCCGGACAGCTCGGGCACGAATTCCTCGACGAAGGTACACAGTGTCTCGTAGGTGGCGCGCGAGTCGACCCGAATCCGATCCAGTTCGGCACCGACGAAGTCCCGCACGATGCGACAGGCCAGCCCCAGATCTTCATACAGCATGGAGCAGGAGCGGTATTTGCCACGTCGTTCCAGGATCTTGCGCCACAATCGCTTGAGAAAGGCGGCATCCTGCGCCAGTTCATTCTCGCCGATGCCTTCGGCGGCGGTACGAATAATGTAGCCACCCTGTTCGTCGACGTAACCACCCACTATCTGCTTGAGCCGCTCCCGCTCCTGCTCCGAGTCGATACGCTGGGAAACCCCCACATAGGCGCTGCCCGGCATGAACACCAGATAGCGTGAAGGTAGCGTGATATCGGTGGTCAGGCGCGCGCCCTTGGTGCCCAGGGGATCCTTGACCACCTGCACCATGATGTCCTGGCCCTGGCGAACCAGCTCGGCGATGTTGCCAGCCTGGAAGTGCGCCTGCTCCCGGGTGTCTACGCATTCGGTATGGGGCACTATGTCGGAAGCATGCAGAAACGCCGCCCGCTCGCCGCCAATATCGACGAAGGCCGCCTGCATACCGGGCAGTACCCGACTGACCTTGCCTTTGTAGATATTGCCGACGATGCCCCGCCGGGCCTGACGCTCCACATGCACTTCCTGCAGAATACCGTTTTCCACCAGTGCCACCCGGGTTTCCGCGGGGGTCATATTGATTATCAGTTCTGCAGACATGCGAGCTCCGCCCATAGGTGAATAAAATGGCCTCTAAACTACCATAGAATGGCGGACAGATAAGGGATCAGCCCAACAAAACCCCACCCCGGCGCAACAGGGCTTCGGTTTCCACCAATGGCAAACCGACCACGGCGCTGTAACTGCCGTTGATGCGGGACACGAAACGCCCGCCCAGCCCCTGAATACCGTAACCGCCGGCCTTGTCGGTCGGCTCACCACTGGCCCAGTAACGCGCGATGTCGGTGTCGCTCAGGGGGCGAAAACTGACCTCGGTGGTGACCAGCACCACCTCGATATGCCCCTGCCAGGCCAGCGCCATGGCGGTCATCACCTGATGGCTGCGCCCGGACAGCCGCCGCAGCATGGCCATACCGTCGGCCTTGTCGGTCGGCTTTTCCAGCACATCGCCATCCAGTACCACTATGGTATCGCCGGCCAGCACCGGCAGCGGCTCGGTCGCCATCGCCGCCCCGGCGGTGGCCTTGTCCCGGGCCAGGCGTTGCACATAGTCGACCGCCGTTTCCGTGGGCCGACGTTGCTCTTCGACCCGAGGCAGGACCAGCTCGAACGGCACCTCCAGCTGAGACAGCAGTTCACGGCGACGGGGCGAGGCGGAAGCAAGGTAAAGCAGAGGGGACATGAATGGGCTCACGACAGGGCGAATTGCCGCCGGCATTTGCGCAGCAGCAGAAAAATCCAGGGCCAGAACACCATGCTGCTGACGATGGACCAGAAATAGTGGTAATCAAGCTGTATATCCCGGTTTACGTAGGCGGCCCAGAAAATCAGCACTTTATTTAAAATCGCCAGGGCGCCAACCACGAAGGCCTGCTGCCAGACCGAATAGTTGCGCATACGCTGAAACTGGGACGCGGCCAGATACACGGGGATCACCAGCGCCAGCGCATGCACGCCCAGCACGGAGCCGAGCAGCAGATCCAGCATCAGACCGGAGAAAAAGGCGGTACCCACGTTGGCCCGGTGCGGCAGGGCTATGGTCCAGTAAATCAGCGTGACTAGCAGCCAGTCGGGACGAAAGGGGGCGATCAGCTCCGGCAGCGGCAAAATGGACAGGATCAGCGCCAGCAGCAGGCTGATACCAATCACCAGCCGCCCTTTCAGGGAAAAGCTTCTCATCGACGTCATTGCGGGGCTCCTTCTGCCGCCGGCGAGGCCGCGACGTCATCCACATCGATGACCTGTGGTTCCGGCCACAGCAGCAGCAGGTAACGCACCCTATCGAGGGCGGCAAAGGGTTTTACCCGAATATCGGCAAAGGGCTGACCTTCTTCGTAGCCGACCCGGCTGACCCGCCCGACCGGATATCCTTCGGGAAAACGCCCCGCCAGGCCGGAGCTGAGCAGTACATCCCCTTCGCGGATATCGGTGTTACGGGTAATATTGTGCAACAGCAGCCGATCGAGCTGGCCACTGCCACTGGCGATGGCCCTGATGTCGTTACGCGCCACCCGCACCGGTATGCCATGGCTGGTGTCGGTGATCAGCAGTACCCGGCTGGTGGTCTTGCCTACCGAAATCACCTGCCCGACCACGCCCTGCTCATTGAGCACCGGCTGGCCTTCAAATACCCCGACCAGGCTGCCCTTGTCGATCACCACCTGGTGAGAGAAGGGATCCGTGTCCACCGCCATGATCTCCGCCACCATGCGGCGGGTATCGAAGCGCACCGGCGAGCCGAGCAAATCTCGCAGGCGCTGGTTTTCCTGCTCCAGGTGACGCAGCCGCAGCAGATCGTCACGCAGCAGGAACAGTTCCTGCTCCATGCGCTGGGACTGGGCCAGCAGAGACTGGCGCGACATCAGCTGACTGGAGGCGGAGTCGAGCAGCAATCGCGGGCTGTTGGCCACATACTGCAGCGGGCTGACCAGCGAGTTGAGATAGACCTTGGCTTCGGTAAAGCTGTGGTAGCGGCTGTCGGCGATGATCAGGACCAAAGAGGCCACCACCGCCAGTGCCAGGCGGATAGGAAGGGAGGGGCCACGACCGAAAATCGGTTTCATAAGAGAATGGACAGGCCGGTTATTCCGGCCCCGTTATCAATCGTAATGGAACAGATCTCCGCCGTGCATGTCGATCATTTCCAGTGCCTTGCCGCCGCCACGGGCAACACAGGTCATGGGATCATCGGCCACCACTACCGGGATGCCGGTTTCTTCCATCAGCAAGCGGTCCAGATCGCGCAGCAGGGCGCCGCCGCCGGTCAGTACCATGCCCCGCTCGGAAATATCGGAAGCCAGCTCGGGCGGAGACTGCTCCAGCGCCACCATAACGGCGCTGACGATACCGGAAAGCGGCTCTTGCAGCGCTTCCAGAATCTCGTTGGAGTTCAGGGTAAAGCTGCGGGGAACCCCTTCGGCCAGGTTACGGCCGCGCACTTCGATTTCCAGCACCTCATCACCCGGATAGGCCGAGCCCACCGCATGCTTGATGCGTTCGGCGGTGGCTTCACCAATCAGCGAGCCGTAGTTGCGGCGCACATAATTGATGATGGACTCGTCGAAACGATCGCCGCCCACCCGTACCGACTGGGAATACACCACGCCGTTAAGGGAGATGATGGCTACTTCGGTGGTACCACCACCGATGTCCACCACCATGGAGCCGGTGGCTTCGGAGACCGGCAGGCCGGCACCGATGGCGGCGGCCATGGGTTCGTCGATCAGATAAACCTCACGAGCGCCGGCACCCAACGCCGACTCCTTGATGGCCCGGCGTTCTACCTGGGTAGAGCCACAGGGCACACACACCAGCACGCGCGGGCTGGGGCGAAAGAAATTGTTGTCGTGCACCTGCTTGATAAAATGCTGCAGCATTTTCTCGGTGACATAAAAATCGGCAATCACACCGTCTTTCATCGGACGGATGGCGGCGATATTGCCGGGAGTCCGTCCCAGCATCTGTTTGGCGGCATGGCCTACGGCGGCAACACTCTGGGCCGAACCGGCTCTTTCCTGGCGAATGGCCACGACAGAAGGCTCGTTCAGAACAATGCCCTGATCTTTCACGTAGATGAGGGTGTTGGCCGTTCCCAGGTCGATCGAAAGATCGTTGGAAAACATGCCTCTTAGCTTTTTAAACATATGCTGAAGGGGATCCTGGAATTGAAAAACCGGAAAGTGCGGCTAACTTTATCAACGCAACCGGTTACAGGCAAGGAGCACGCACAGCTAAAGCCGCTCACCGACGGGGTTAGCTTGAATAACGGGATAAGTTCCTTACACTTGCATTCTCATTCCTGTGGTAATCATTTTCGTGTCCGATCCTTTCTGCTGGCAACGGCTGTACCAACGGCAGCCTCCCTCGCCACTACAGCGCCTTCACCACCCCCTGCTGGAGCATCATCGGCTGATCCTGTGGATCAAGCGCGATGACCTGTTGCACCCGTTAATCTCGGGCAACAAGTGGCGTAAACTGAAGTACATACTGCGCCAGGCATTGTCGGAGCAAGCCTCCGGCATACTCAGTTTTGGCGGCGCCTATTCCAATCATCTGCACGCCCTGGCCGCCGCCGGCCACCGGCTGAGCCTGCCCACCATCGGCGTGGTGCGCGGCGAGCCTCACAGCAACAATCCTACCCTTGAGGACGCCCGCCGCTGGGGCATGACGCTGGAGTTTGTCGACCGGCAGCAATACCGCCGCCGCCAGGACGCCGACTGGCTGGCCGAGCTGGCCCGACGTCATCCCGGTTATCTCATCGTTCCCGAAGGCGGCAGTTGCCCCCGGGCCTTGCCCGGTGTGGCCGAATTATGGCACGAGCTGGACCCGGAACCGTCCGAACTGAATGAGCTTATATTGCCGGTGGCCAGCGGCGGTACCCTGGCGGGCCTGCTGTCGGCTCGCCCGGCCAACATTCGAGTGCGCGGTTATGCGGTATTGAAGGGGGCCGGCTGGCTGACCGAAGAGGTATGCCGGCTGTATCCGCCGGCGGCGCAGGATAGCGGCTGGCAACTCGAGCTGGGCCACCACGGTGGCGGCTATGCCAAAAGCCCGGCCACCGACAAAACGGCCATCGCCGCGCTGGCAGAGCGGCTCAGGGTGCCGCTGGAGCCTATCTACAGCGGCAAGGCGATGCTGGGGCTGTTTCGGGATATTGAAGCCGGCCGCTATGCCGCCGGCAGCCGGCTGTTGTTTGTGCATACCGGTGGCATGCAGGGCGCACGAAGTACCTTATAGCAGTTGAAATCGTTCCGGGCGGGAGAAGAAGTATCCCTGACCGGCATACACTCCCAGCTGATGCAGGCATTCCCATTCGGCTTCGGTTTCAACGCCCACCGCAATCACTCGGGTTCGACTGCCGACGCTGTTGCCGACCAGGCTTCTGACCGCCATCTGGTTGACCGGTTTGCGGTTGATGTCCCGCACCAGGCTGGGGTGCAGCTTGAGATAGTCCAGGGCGTAATCCTTGATATATTGCGCACTCACCACATCCTGCCCCGCATGATCCACCGCCAGACCACAACCCAGCGCCTTGAGCGCACGCAGCGGCTTGCCCAACACCTGAAAATGCCGGCTCACCTGCGCTTCCGACAGCTCGATCACCAGCCCGTTGAGTTGCACCTTGGGCAGTTGAATCAGTTCAAAGATCAACCAGCGATGAAAGCCGCTATTCAGCAGGCTGGCCGCGGAAACATTGAGCGCCAGCGGCGCACGGCGATCGCTTTCCTGCAACAGGGTCAGGGTGCGCAACACCATGGCACAATCCAGATCCTTCAACAGGCCGCATTTTTCCGCCATCGGCAAAAAGTGTCCGGCCGACAGCTCTCTCCCCTGCTCGTCATGAATGCGGGCCAGCAGCTCATACATGATGGGATCCTGCTCCGGCCCGGCATAGATGCCCTGCCGGTCAAGCCGAACCCTGTCCTGCTCCAGCTGGCGCCCCAGCAGAGTGCGCCAGCGTACCGTTCCCTTGCCGCTGCTCTCTTCGGTCACGCCCTTGTAATACATGAAGTAGCCATCACCGCCCTGCAAGCCGGCGCTGCGCAGCGCCAGCTCGGCTTCTTCTTCCACCTGCGACAGTACTTCACCACAGCGAAAACAGACGCCGCCGATAAACAGCGCCGGCTCTCGTACCGCATCCGGCCAGTGCAGGCGGCGCAGCAGCTTCATCACCTGGCGGGCCGCTTCCTGCGCTTCGCTTTCCACCAGGTTGGGAAACAGCAACGCGAAGATATTACCGGTATAACGCGCCTGCAGGGCACCGGGATAACGGCGGATGAGGTGGCCCAGATAAACGGAGGCCGACGTCAGCAATTCGTCACCCCGCTCATATCCCAGGCGGTAGTTGATGTGCTCCAGATCCTGCAGCTCCACCAGCAACAGGGCCCCGGAGTGACTGGAAGGATCATTGAGAGCCGCTTCCAGCCGGTTATCGAAGAACACCCGATTGCCGATACCGATGGTTTTGTCCACAAACACATTGGCCCGCATAAAAGTATCGAACCGGCTGCGCTCCTTGCCCGCCTCCTTCAACTCACACAACAGCTTGTCCAGCGCCTGACTGGCCTGATGTGGCCATTCTTCCTGCGGGTTATGCTGCAACATGCCGAGTTTGCCTTCGAGGATCAGCTGGCCACGTAAATCGAGCAACTCGGCCCCCCTAAGCTGACGTCGAAACCAGCGCAGGCTGAACAGCAGGCCAACAAAGACCAGAATAATGGCGGCAGTCACCCCGGACAGCGCAGCCAGAGAGTGATCGATGTCATAAAAAGGGGGCCGTAGTACCAGGTGCACCTTCAAGCCCGGATGCGCACTCAGTTCATGCCAGTATTCCAGCGACAGCTCATTGGCCGACAGAGGAGTATCGGACTGGTAGCGATACAGGGGGGTCGACTGCTCCTGCACCGCGAATTCGATGATATCGTTGACATCAAGCAGCGCCGGCAGCCAGCGATCGATGCTTTCCTGTTGCTCGGCGCCATTTTGCCAGCCCTCGTCGACCAGACGCACCACCGAATCGACCTGTCGCTGCTGGTAGGCGACGCCCATCTGATAGAAGCTGATCCCGGCTCCCACCAGCACCATCAGCACGGCCGCCAGAATGCACATGGTGATGGTGGCAATAAACTGATTGGTAAATCTCATTAAGGTTCCCTGACTGACTCCGGCTGATTCCGGCGTTCCTTCCCTGGTGTTCCGTTATCGTGAGCCTGTCACGAGACAGAAAATGCGAGTCATTCTCGTAGCCCAACCTGAAAGATAAGGCTTTTCGGCCGTTATCGCCAGAACAACTGCTAATAAAAAGCCCCTGATTACAGGGGCTTATCTGGCATTCTTGACAAACTTCCAACTTAGAACGGGATATCGTCATCGAAGTCCATCGGCGGTTCGTTGTAGACCGGTGCCTGATTCTGCGGCTGGCTCTGGGGCTTGCTGGCCGCCGGCTTGTTTTGCTGGCCGTACTGGGGTTGCCCCTGCGGCGCCGCCTGCTGCTGGCCGCCCTGCTGCTGACCCCAGTTACCCTGACCACCCTGGGTTTGACCGCCTTGCTGCTGGCCACCTTGTTGCTGACCCCAGCCGCCCTGGCCGCCGCCTTGCTGACCACCACCTTGAGGACGTCCGCCCAGCATCTGCATGGTACCGCCGATATCGACCACGATTTCGGTGGTGTAGCGATCCTGACCGTCCTGCCCCTGCCACTTGCGCGTCTGCAAACGACCTTCCACATAGACCTGGGAGCCTTTGCGCAGATATTCACCGGCAATTTCGGCCAGCTTGCCGAAGAACACCACCCGGTGCCATTCGGTACGCTCTTTCTGCTCGCCGGTCTGCTTGTCGCGCCAGGTTTCGCTGGTGGCCAGGGTAATATTGGCCACGGCGTTACCGTTGGGCATGTAACGCACTTCCGGGTCCTGGCCCAGGTGGCCGATCAGAATAACTTTATTGATGCCTCTATTGGCCATAACTCGCTCCGTACTCACAGGTTGATCAGGCGCCGGGCCTGATCCAGTTCAAAAATATTGCCGTCTACCTTCAGGTAGGCGGACCCCTCTTCGGGGATAATCAAGGCTTCATGCACGCCGGGCAGGGCCATCAGCCGCTGCAACAGCTGCTCGCGCCGATCATGACTTTCTATATTAACACCGATGGACAGGATATGAGACCGAACCTTGCTGACATTGGTCATGCCCGCCGCCAGCCAGAACCACACCGCCATGCAGGCCGCCACCAGCACAAACACGCCGCTGCCGCCAAGTTGTTGAAACAACAGACCACCCAGCACACCGCCGAGAAAGGCACCAAAGAACTGGCTGGTGGAATAAATGCCCATGGCGGTGCCCTTGGCGCCCGCCGGGGCCAGCATCGACAAAAACGCCGGTAACGAGGCTTCCATGAAATTGAAGGCGGTAAAATACAGCACCATCGCCAGCGCCAGCAGCCAGATCTGGCCCTTGCCCACCGCCATCAGCAACAGGGCGACCATCATCACCAGAATGGAGGCCTGAAACAGCTGCTTGTTCATGTTGCGCCGCGCGCCGAGGATCAGAAAAGGCACTATCAGCAAGAAAGACAACAGCAAGGCGGGCAGATACAGCCACCAGTGATGCTCTGCCGCCAAGCCGGCGTCGAGCAGGGTCAGCGGAAAGGCCACGAACACCGCGGTCAGGGTCAGGTGCAACAGCATGATGCCGAAGTCCAGCCGCAGCAATTGTCGATCTTTCAGCAACCGGCCGAACAGCTCGGGCGCGGCGGTCACATCACGGATCTGGCCGCGATGGGCCGACTCCGGCAGCAGAAAGCGCACCATCAGAATACCCACCAGCGCCAGCAGTGCCGTGGTCCAGAATACGCCCGACAAGCCGAAAAATGACGCCAGTACCGGCCCCAGCACCATGGCGATGGCGAAGGAAATGCCGATACAGACCCCGATGATGGCCATGGCTTTGGTGCGGTTTTCTTCCCGAGTGATATCGGCGGCCAGCGCCAGAATGGCGCCGGCAATGGCACCGGAGCCCTGCAATACCCGGCCGACGGCCACGCCGTACACCGAGTCGGACAAGGCCGCGACTGCAGAACCCAGGGCAAACAGCGCCAAACCGGCATAGATCACCGGCTTGCGGCCGATGCGGTCCGACAGCCAGCCGGCCGGAATCTGCAACACCGCCTGGGTCAGGCCATAGATACCGATGACGATGCCGACCCACAAGGGCGAAAAGCCAATCAGGTCCTTACCATACAAGGCAAATACCGGCATGATCATAAACAAACCGAGCATCCGCATGCCGAAAATGCCCGCCAGGGTAAACGAGGCCCGCCGTTCGCGGGGGCTGAAGCCTTGCTCGTCGCTCATGGATATTCTTCCGTCGTTAACAGGATCAAAAAGAGGCCTAGTTTAGCACGGGGACACGGTCGGGATTAGGGTCTGTTGACCTTTCGATATGATTTTTGCAGCAGTTTGTGGGGTCTTGATACAAGGCAGAGCTTATGCCGTGTAGTCGCTCTACATAAATAAGCGATAACGCAGTAGCAAGACCCCACAAGCGCTGCCCTGCGGGTTCGGCTAAACGCGTTTTTCTCTTTGTTGAGAGGGCTTTGCTTAGAATGACTAGGCTACAACCCTCTCGCCGCGATAAAAACGCGTTTAACTCGAACAAAGTTTCACCGCGAAAGGTCAACAGACCCTAATGCTTATTGTCCCTTGGCTGGCTATTCATCCAGTGCCATACTAGCCGGTCGAATTTACACCAAGGTAATGCAGCAGATGGATAAAATCGAAGTTCGCGGGGCCAGAACCCACAACCTGAAGAACATCAGCCTGGACCTGCCCCGGGACAAACTTATCGTGATCACCGGCCTGTCCGGCTCGGGTAAATCGTCCCTCGCCTTCGATACCCTCTACGCCGAGGGCCAGCGGCGCTACGTGGAATCGCTCTCCGCCTACGCCCGCCAGTTTCTCTCGCTGATGGAAAAACCGGACGTGGATCATATAGAAGGATTGTCACCGGCCATCTCCATCGAGCAGAAGTCGACCTCCCACAATCCGCGCTCCACCGTCGGCACCATCACCGAAATCTACGACTACCTGCGGTTGCTGTTCGCCCGCGTCGGCGAACCCCGCTGCCCGACCCATTCGCTGCCGCTGGCGGCCCAGACCATCAGCCAGATGGTCGACAAGGTCATGGAGCAACCGGAGGGGGCACGGCTGATGCTGCTGGCGCCGGTGATCCGCAACCGCAAGGGCGAGCACAGCAAGCTGCTCGATAACCTGTCTGCCCAGGGCTTTATTCGCGCCCGCATCGACGGCGAGGTCTGCGATCTGTCGGATCCGCCCACACTGGAGCTACAGAAAAAACACAGCATCGAAGTGGTCGTGGATCGCTTCAAGGTACGCGAGGATCTGCAGTTGCGGCTGGCGGAATCGTTCGAGACGGCGCTGGAGCTGTCCGGCGGCATCGCCTCGGTGGTGTCGATGGACGACGCCGATGATCCCGGCCTGGTGTTTTCCGCCAACTTCGCCTGCCCCCAGTGTGGCTATTCCATTGCCGAGCTGGAGCCGCGCATCTTTTCGTTCAACAACCCGGCCGGCGCCTGCGACAGCTGCGACGGCCTGGGCGTGCAGCAGATCGTCGACCCCGACAAGGTGATCAGCAATCCGGAGCTGAGCCTGTCCGGCGGCGCCATCCGCGGCTGGGACAAACGCAGCTATTACTACTATCAGATGCTCAAGTCCCTGGCCGAGCACTACGACTTCGACCTCGAGGTTCCCTATCAGGAGCTGCCGCAGTCGATACAGCAGGCGGTGCTGTACGGCTCGGGCCGTACCAGCATCGAATTCAAGTACATGAACGACCGTGGCGATGTGCTGGTACGCAAGCATCCGTTCGAAGGCATATTGCACAACATGGAGCGCCGCTACCGGGAAACCGAGTCCAACTCGGTACGGGAAGAGCTGGCCAAGTACCAGAGCCACCGTGCCTGCCCCGGTTGCAGCGGCACCCGCCTGAAAGAAGGCCCGCGTAACGTGTTTGTGGCCGGCCATACCCTGCCCCAGGTCGCCGACATGGCCATCGGCGAGGCCCATGCCTTCTTCACCGGCATGGAGCTGACGGGACAGAAGGCGCAGATCGCCGACAAAATCTTCAAGGAAATCGTGGCGCGGCTGGGCTTTCTGGTCAACGTCGGCCTCAACTACCTGACCCTGTCGCGCAGCGCCGACACCCTGTCCGGCGGCGAGGCCCAGCGTATCCGGCTGGCCAGCCAGATTGGCGCCGGCCTAGTGGGGGTCATGTATGTACTGGATGAGCCCAGCATCGGCCTGCACCAGCGTGACAACGAACGACTGCTGTCGACCCTGACCCACCTGCGGGATCTGGGCAATACCGTGATCGTGGTAGAGCACGACGAAGACGCCATTCGCGCCGCCGACCATGTGCTGGACATCGGCCCCGGCGCCGGCGTACACGGCGGCGAGATCGTGGCCCAGGGCACCCCCGCCGAGGTGATGGCCAACCCGGATTCCCTCACCGGTGCCTACCTGTCGGGCCGGGAGAGCATTGCCATACCGGAACAGCGTACCCCGGTCGGTGAGCACTGGCTCACGCTGAGTGGCGCCCGTGGCAACAACCTGCAGAACGTCGAACTGAAGCTACCGCTGGGGTTGATGACCTGTATCACCGGCGTGTCCGGCTCGGGCAAGTCGACGCTGGTCAACAACACCCTGTTTCCCATCGCCCACCGGGAGCTGAACAAGGCGACCGTCAGCCAGCCCGCCCCCTACGACCGCATCGAGGGCATGGACAAGCTGGACAAGGTGGTGGATATCGATCAGAGCCCCATCGGCCGCACCCCCCGCTCCAACCCGGCCACCTATACCGGTATTTTCACCCCGATTCGCGAGCTGTTTGCCGCTACCCATGAAGCCCGCTCCCGAGGCTACAAGCCGGGCCGCTTCTCGTTCAACGTCAAGGGCGGCCGCTGTGAGGCCTGCCAGGGCGATGGCCTGATCAAGGTGGAGATGCACTTTCTGCCCGACGTCTATGTGCCCTGCGATGTGTGCAAGAGCAAACGCTACAACCGGGAAACCCTGGAGATCAAATACAAGGGGCTGAGCATCCACGAGGTGCTGGACATGACGGTAGAGGAAGCCAGCGACTTCTTCGCACCGGTGCCGGCCATCTCCCGCAAGCTGCAAACCCTGATGGATGTGGGCCTGTCCTACATTCGGCTGGGTCAGTCGGCCACCACCCTGTCCGGCGGCGAAGCCCAGCGGGTCAAGCTGGCCAAGGAGCTGTCCAAACGTGACACCGGCCAGACCCTCTATATTCTGGACGAGCCCACCACAGGCCTGCATTTTCACGATATTCAGCTGTTGCTGACGGTGCTGCACCGGCTGCGTGATCACGGCAATACCGTGGTGATCATCGAGCACAATCTGGACGTGGTTAAAACCGCCGACTGGATCGTCGACATGGGGCCGGAAGGCGGTAGCGGCGGTGGCCAGATCCTGGTCACCGGCACTCCCGAGCAGGTGGCGGAACACAAAGAATCGCACACGGCTCGCTTTTTACGGCCTATGCTGAAAGGGCGCTAAATCTGCATGGAAGCAAGGATGACACGGATTTCATTACCCTACCTCTGGTTCTGGTGTTTTGCCGCCTGGGCACTGGGCGGCATGCATTACTTCATGCACAACCCCGGCGGCTCCGGTTTCTACCTGCCGTTCAACATGGTGGGCTGGATCTTCATCTCGCTGATGACGGGCCTGGGGCTGTGGCAGATGACCCTCAACCGCAGCGTCAGTTACAGCCGCTTTCACCTCTGGTGCTGGCTGGTGCTGCTACTGCTGCTGGTGCCGCTGCTGTATCCCAACCGGGGCTTTGCCGATCACGCCCTGCCCCGGCTGGCGGGACTGGCCGGCGGTTTGCTGTTCTATTTTGCCCTGCTGCAGTGCCGCCTGAACGAAGCCGCCCGCTATCGGCTGCTGTATCTGCTGCTGGCCGCCGTCAGCCTGGAAGCCCTGCTCGGCCTGACACAGTATTATCTGCTGACGCCCGGCAACTGGATTGGCTACAACACCGAGACCAACCGCTCCTACGGCATCTTTCAGCAACCCAATGTGATGGCCAGCTTCATGGCCACCGGTTTGATGCTGGCCTGTTACCTTGGGCTGGCCGATACTCGCCGGTTGCCGGTCGTGAGGCAGTTCTGGCTGGGCGCCGTGCTGGTTAGCGGTTCCCTGTTGCTGACGGTGCTGCAATCCCGGGTCGGCCTGCTCGGCGGCCTGGTGGGGCTGCTGCTGCTGCTGCCCTGGGCCTGGCAACAAAACCCGAAATACTGCCGGTGGGGGCTGGGACTGATCGGGCTGGGTATCGCTATCGGTCTGATATCGATGGCCCTGGTGGAAGGCGTACAGCGCGGCGCCGAAGTGTATACCGATCCCGGTATTCGCAAACAGATCTGGTTGCAAAGCCTGGCACTGATTGCCGAGCACCCCTGGTTCGGCGCAGGCTATGGCGACTTCGAGCGTCAGTTCATGGAGTTCTATCACGCCCAGCGGGAACAAATCCCCAACCTGCCCATGATACCGCCCAACCTGGATCATCCTCATAACGAACTGCTCTACTGGGGGGTGGAAGGCGGCCTGCTGCCGGTACTGGCCATCGTTTCGGTGGCACTGGCCTTCATCCGCCTGCTGTTCAAGGCGCCCTGGCGGCAGGCGCTGGCGCTGGCCGCCCTGGTCTGGCCCATCGCCCTGCACAGCCAGACTGAATACCCCTTCTATCACTCCCTGGCCCACTGGATAACGCTGCTGGTGCTGCTGTACTGGATAGACACCCGGCTGGAAGCACAGCGCAGCCAGCCCTATCGCCCCTGGCTGCTGGCCCGCTTTGCCGCTTTGCTGATCCCGGCGCTGGTGGTGCCCTTCATGCTTACCGGGTTGCAGACCGCCCGAGTGGTCACCCAGTATGAACGCGGCGGTGGCAAAGAGCCCGAGCTGTTGCTGTCGGCCAGCAATCCCCTGGCCTGGCTGACCCGACTGGAATTCAACGCCATGTCGCTGCGACTGGCGGTAGGCTCGGCGCAACAAAATACCGAAGAGCTGCAGGCCTATGTGGACTGGGGCCGGCAGTTTGTGCGCCATACTCCCAGAGCCAACATTTACTACAACATGGCGCTGGCCCTGAACCGGCTGGATAGACCGCAGGAAGCGGATGAATTGCTGCAAGAGGCACGCTATTACTATCCGAGTGACGCCTCACTTCAGCAGGACAATATCAGCCAGGCACTGCAGACCCTGAGTCAGGGCCGCAGCAGCCAGGCCGACGACACGGCCATGGTCATCCACGCCAAGGAGTCCTGAGCCGTATTTATACCAATCTGGGAAACTAACTGATCTACTTGGCTTCACGGTAAAGGTCGAACGAAGGGCTCACTCCACCGACACGCTGAACCGCATCCCTGCGACGCTCAGCACATGACATCCTGTCATGTGATGGCCGCTGGAGTAGAACCCTTCATCCGCCCCAATGCTGCGGCGTCGCCTGTGGGAGCGACCTGCAGACGACTCGGTGCTTGAGGAGAGGCAACAGAGATCGGCTCCCACGACCGTGAAATGCCATGGACGGCATTTCCCGAGCCCTCAGGGATGAGTTTATGGCGTGTCGTGGGAGGTGGCTCTGTTTCCTCGAGTATCCAGTTTCAAATAGATCATATTTTTACTTAGATTGGTATTACCGCGCCGTCGGCACGAAACGAACCCGAAACATTCTGGGCCAGTGCTTGCCGGTGAGATAAAACTCGTTACTCTGGGGATCATGAGCGATGCCGTTGAGCACCGCCTCGGGATCCGCCGGGCGGCCGCTCAGGGCCAGCAAGGGGGTGGCGTCAATGTCGGCATCGACTCGCCCGCTGTGCTTGTCGATTCTGACGATGCGCTGCTCCTTCCAGATGTTGGCGTAAATGTAGTCACCGACACAGGCCAGATCGTTAAGCCGATCCCGAGGCCAGTCTTGCTGCATCACGGTCACGCTGGACTGGTGTGAAAAATCCACCGGATCACGTCGGTACAGGGTGGCACTGCCGTCACTCATCCACAGCGACTCGCCATCAAAGCATAAGCCCCAGCCCTCGCCGCCGTATTGATGCGCCTGCACCAGCGTCAGCGTATCCAGGTCATACACCAGCGCCAGCCCTTCTTTCCAGGTCAGCTGAATCAATCGGTTACCGACCCGCTCCAGCCCTTCGCCGAAATAACCGGGATCCAGCGCCAGCCGTTGCACCACCTCGCCGCTTTCCGGATCCACCTTGCGCAGACTGGATCGCCCATAGAGACCGGTACTTTCATACAGGTAACCATCATGCAGCAAGAGCCCCTGGGTAAAGGCATCGGGCTCATGGGGCAGGGTTGCCACCACCTCCAGCGCCCAGCGTTCGACGACGGTCTCTTTCGCCTCAACAGGCAGCCAGCATCCACAGAGAAACAAGAGCCCCCGGGCCCACTTTATATCACCGAAAATAACGCCTCCTTGCCACATCGATTGCTCGCGAAGGCGTAACGCCTGCGCATCCTTGTCGGTTGCGAGAGCCCCTCTGAAACCGTGTTCATGTCTGTTGTTGTCGCAATCCGAATTCGGCTCAAAGGGAACCAGACCCTTGTCGGGCAAGGGATCCGCCGAAAAGCATTCAATAATGCAACCGGACAAGAGAGAAACTCCCTTGCTATTACCGTGATTTAAATGGAAATTCAGGGCCAACACTCGGTCTATACTTGTGGCGGAAGATAACATGGTTCGGCGCCTGATATGGTGTATTAGCGCCCGGAACGAATCCATATTGTTACCCACACACTTGCAGGAGCACAACAATGAAAAGACTCTTCCGGATACTTAATCCCTTACTGATCCTGTCTCTGATGATGGGCACCATGCCGCTGGCGGTTCAGGCCCAGCCAAGTCAGCTGGTATCCACCCAGAGCGCGCTGGATGCGGTACAGATCGACGCCGAACGCGAGCGTATCGGTCACCTGCTGGCCCGTGCAGACGTGCGCGAACAGCTGGTCAACCACGGTGTTGAACTAAACGAAGTCGAGGCCCGGGTCGCCGCCCTGTCGGATCGGGAAGTGCAGCAGATGGCCGAACAGCTGGATAACATGCCCGCCGGGGCCAACGGGGTGGTCGGCGCCCTGCTCACCGTCTTTATCATACTGCTGGTCACCGATCTGCTGGGCCTGACCCACGTCTTCCCCTTCACCCGCTGATGTCTTTGTTAGCGCAGCCGCAGGCGCTCCCTCGCCGCTTGCAAAACGTCCGCCTGGCGGGCGTTTTGCCATTATTGATGCTGACGAGCCTGGCAATCAGCCTGCTGAGCGGTTGTGCCGCCACGCCCCAACTGTCATCGGACGCCGAAAGCCGACTGCCGGATAAGGCCTATGTCAGCGACGTGCCCTTTCACAGTCAGCGAGACTACCAGTGTGGCCCGGCCTCGCTGGCCATGGCACTTAATGCCAGCGGTATAGAGGTGAGTGTGGATCAACTCATTCCCCAGGTATTCGTGCCCGGACGCGAAGGCAGTGTACAGCCGGAAATGATGGCGACGGTGCGCCGTCACCAGCGTATCAGCTATCCATTGGACGGCAGCTTCGAGGCTCTTCTGTCGGAAGTGAACGCCGGACACCCGGTGGTGGTGTTGCAGAATCTGTCGCTGCCGCTGTTACCCATGTGGCATTACGCGGTTGTCATCGGTTACGACCGTGAGCGTGAGCAGCTGATACTGCACAGCGGCGAACAATCGCGTCAGGTGACCGACATGAGCCGCTTCGATGCCACCTGGGCGCGCAGTGGCCGCTGGGCCATGGTGGCACTGCCGCCGGGGCAGTTGCCACATAGCATCACCTCGCAGCAGGCCACCGACAGCATCGCCGCGTTTGAAGCCACGGCGGGCGCCGAAGCTGCCCTGCCCGCATGGCAGGCACTGATCGCACGCTGGCCCGGCTACGCCATGGGCTGGTTCGCCCTGGGCAATGCGCTGCATGCCAGCGATGAACCACAGGCCGCGGTCGATGCCTTCGTGAAGGCCACCGAACAGGACCCCGCGCTGGCGGTCGCCTGGCTTAATCTCGGGCTGACTCAACAAGGCCTGGGCCAACAACAGCAGGCATTGGCCAGCCTGCGCCAGGCGGCAGCCCTCCCCGGCCAATGGCAGGCCCAGGCTAAAAAAGCGTTGGCAGAAATGTAACGAGTAAGGGGTAATACCAATCCCACTAAACAAATGATCTATTTCATTTTTGTATAAAAGTCGAACAAAGGGCCCGCTCCGCCGACTCGCCGTGAATCCCTCCCTGGAGGCTCAGCCGCGCCATCCGTGGCGCGG
>NZ_BAABDS010000038.1:0-20111 GCF_039539745.1 Oceanisphaera sediminis | reverse complement strand
TGTTAGCGCCGTCTACAGACAACTCGATGCTCGAGAAGAGGCAACAGAGATCGACTCCCACGACCGTGAAATGCCATGGACGGCATTTCCCGAGCCCTCAGGGATGAGTTCATGGCGTGTCGTGGGAGGCGACTGTGTTGCCTCTGATCCCGGGGTTAAAATGATCAGATGTTTATTCAAATTGGTATAAGGGGTTATCCTCACTATTTTCCCCTTACAACTCACATTACTGAATAGGATCATCCGTGGTCAGCATCGTTACCAGCCGCCGCCGCGTCACCAGCCCCAGCCCCCGACGGCCGACCGGCAGCAAAAAGCCGGCGGTTTCTTCCTGCTGCAGCGTCTTGAGCGCCGTCAGCAGCGAGGCATCTTCGGTCAACTCAATCAGCCGTAAACGATCACTCAGCAAGGGCGCCAGTGCCTGGTGCAGGGGCTGCTCTTGCTTTTGCTCCCGCCAGATTAGACCGACTTTCGCAAATGCTTCTCCCTCAATCAGGTAGCGATACTCTCCCTGGCGAACCACGACCCAGGGCAGCTTCTGTTCGAGCACCGCATCCAGATGATGGGCATCCTGCTCGGTATCAAACCCGGAAAAATCAAAACGAGCCAGCTCGGACAGATAACGCTGGGCCAGGGCGGTACGCAACGGGTGGGTTTGTAGCAGACGCCCCCGCTCCTTGAGCAGGGTTAGCAGCAGCGACGGCTGCCGAAAGCCATGCTGGCAGATCAGATTGGCTGTAAGCACCACCGTCATCGCCGGAAACATGGCCTCGGCGCTGAGCGACAACTCCAGTACCGTGGCCAGCGCCGCCAGGGGCGCATGCAGCACGGCACCCATCATGGCCGCCATGCCCAGCAGGGCGTAGAGGCCCGGCTCGGAAGTGCCCGGCACCAGGGTGCCCGCCACGCCACCGGCACAGACCCCCAGCATCAGCATGGGGGCTATCTGACCACCCGGCACCCCCAGACCGATGGCGGCGGCCGTGGCAATCAGCTTGGCACCCAGAATCAACAACAAGAGCCCCCAGGGCAACTGATGGCTCAGGGTGGCATTGATGGTGTCATAGCCCGAGCCGAGAATCTGCGGAACAAACAGCGCCAGCCCGCCGGTGATCACACCGGCCAGCAACAGCCTGGCCGCCCGGCTCTTGAGCGGAAAACGAAGAAACAGCCGAACCAGATAATGAAACAGCACCGCCACCAATCCTACCCAGAGTCCGGTGAGCAGCAGGCCGGGAATATCGCCATAGCCCGCCAGAGACAATCGGACCGGCTGCAACACCGAATGAGGCCCGATCAGCGCGCCGCTAAAGGCCGAGGCGCTGATGGCGGCGGCGATAATGGGAGCAAACCCCAACAGGCTGTACTCCATCAGTACTACTTCCATCGCGAACAGCACCCCGGCCAGGGGCGTATTGAAGGCGGCGGAAATGGCCGCCGCCGTACCGCAGCCAATCAGCAAGCGCAACTGACTCGGCGGCCGGCTCGTATATTGCCCCAGCAGGCTGCCGATACCGGCACCCATGTGCACCGCCGGCCCTTCGCGGCCGACGCTGTGACCGGTGCCGAGTGCGATCAGCGCCGCCATGAACTGAAAGGCGGTATTGGCCGCCGGCAGCTGGCCCCGACCAAACTGCAGTCGCTCCAGCACATAGGCCAGTCCGACCGTCTGGCCCGATACCGGGGTCAGGCGGTAAAGCAGGATCAGCAACAAACTGCCCAGCACCGGCAGCCCCAGCCGCCACCAGGGCGACAGAGATTCGAAATCTTCCAGGTTGGCACCGTTCAGCCAGCCCAGTGTCAGATTCAGCAGACTCAGAAAACCGAACATCACCAGACCGGCAGCGACCCCGATCACCCCGCCCATCAGCACCAGCGGCAACAGGCTGTGCGAGGGGCCGGCAAAAAAACGGTGAAATCGGCTGGTCGTCGGCTTCATCGATTATCGCCGCCCTGTGACCAGCAGCCAGTCGAGCAACTCCCGCGCCAATCGCTCATGGGCCACCCCAAACGCCGCCACCACCGCCGAGACCTCTGCATCCTGCGCTATGACACTGGCCTCGAAGCGTCGGCTGGCCAGCAGGGTGCGCCGCTTCGAGTCCAGCAGCCGGGCATCGAAGCGCATAACCACCACCGGCCTACCCTGACGGTATTCGCTTTGAAAGGCGCGCAGCACGCCCCCCAGCTCCATATCGGCTGGCAAGTTGTCACCGTCGCTGCCCACGTGACGAAGACGGCCATCCTGCTGAAACGCTTCGATCAACTGATCCCGCCACAATACCGGCACCGGTGACACCCAGCGCACGCCCTGATAAGCGCCGATCTGATTGCCTTGAGGCACCACCAGGATACGGTTGCCGGCCAGCAGGCCGCTGGCCTCGGGCCGGGTGATGCGTAGCGTCAGATCCCCCTTCTCCGCCGGGCTCGCTACCGGAACGGGGGGCGGCAGACGATAGAAGGTGACCGGCGGGGATGCCGGCAGCAGGCTGCAGCCACTCAGCAGCAGCATGACCGGCAACAGGAAAGACCAGCGTCGTATGGTCATCATGGTTGGAACTCCTTAATGTCTTCACCACCCAGCAGAAAATCGGACGGATTCTGCTCCAGCTTGCGGGCGACCTCGCCCAGGGTTGCCAGTGTGCGGCGCAACTCCTTCAGGGTCGGCTCCAGTTCGGCCATACTCTGCAATCCCGAGCCCAGCGCCTGCCGATTATCGGCCAGCAGGCGATCGAGGTTGCGGCTGAATCGATCGAGAGACGCCAGGCTGCGATCCGCATTGGCGAGCAGACGATCGCCCCGTCCTTCGAGCTGATCCTCAAGCTGGCCGAGCAGGCGGGAAGCCTGGGTCATGGTGATCTTCATCTGCCGGCTGGCCTCGGCCAGATCCGCCACTCCCTGGCCAAGTTCGTCTTTCTGCTCGGCAATCACGCCGGTAGCTTGATCCAGGTTGGCCAGCACTCGGCCGAGATGCCGGCTGTTTTCCGCCGAGAACAACTGATTGGCGTTATCGATCAGCGACTTGATGCCGACCAGCAGCTCTTCGCTGTTCACCCGCAGGCGAGCAATGGGGGAAGGATCGGCCAGGATCACCGGTATGGCATCGCCTTCTGCCTGCAACGCCGGACTGGCGGGAGAGCCTTCACTCAGCTGAATGTTGGCGGCGCCGGTAATATTGGCCAGCGCCAGCCGGGCCCGGGTGTCGGATTTGACCGGCGTCTGCCGGGCAATGCGTACCCGGGCCAGCACCCGACGCGGATCCTGGGGATCCAGAGACAGATTTTCTACCTCCCCCACTCGAATGCCGCTGTACTCCACCGCACTGCCCACCGTCAGGCCGCTGACCGGCTCTCGAAACACGATATCGTACAGCCGAAAGTCCTGCTGGCTGCCGGCTCTGGCCAGCCAGAGCGCAAACAACAGCACACCGGCGGCGACCATCAGGGTAAAAAAGCCAATCAGCACATGATGTGCGCGGGTTTCCATTGCTTACTCCTTGAACGCGGCGTCGACCGCCTGACTCGCGGCCCGGCCGCGGGGGCCATGAAAGTAATCCTGTATCCAGGCATCGTCGGTGGCGGCCACCACCACCAGCCGGTCGGCAACCAGTACTCGCTTGCGTGACAGCACCGCTACTCGATCACAGCAGGCGTACAGGGTATCCAGATCGTGCGTGACCAGAAACACCGTCAGATTGAGCGCATCGCGCAGCGTCAACAGTAACCGATCGAAGGCCGCCGCCGCGATGGGATCCAGGCCGGCGGTGGGCTCATCGAGAAACAACACATCCGGATCCAGCGCCAGCGCCCGCGCCAGCGCCGCCCGCTTGATCATGCCGCCGGACAACTCGGACGGATACAGGGCCGCCGCCTTGGCCGGCAACCCCACCAGCGCCAGCTTGACCGACGCCAGATAAGCCGCATCGGTGCGAGACAAGCCGGCCTGCTCGATCAACGCCAGTGCGATGTTTTCGGCGACCGTGAGCGAAGAGAACAGGGCGCCCTTTTGAAACAGCACCCCCATGCGTCGCTCCAGCCGCACCCGCTCCTGCTCCGGCAAGGCCAGCAGATTCTGGCCCAGTAACCGCACCTCACCACCACTGGGCCGGCGCAGACCCACAATGGATCGCAACAGTACCGACTTGCCGGTGCCGGATCCACCGACCACCCCGAGGATCTCGCCCCGGTAAACGTCCAGATCCAGCCCTTGGTGCACCGCATGAGTGCCGAATCGATTGTCGAGCCCCCGCACCTGAATCACCACGTCGCCGGTTTGCCTCACCAGTCCATCTCCATCAAAAAAAGTGCGGCAATCGCATCCAGTAATATCACCACGAAGATCGACTGCACCACGCTGGAGGTGGTGTGCTCACCCACCGACTGGGCGCTGCCGCCGACCTTGAATCCTTCCAGGCAGCCAATCAGCGCAATCAGCAGGGCAAACAGCGGCGCCTTGCCCATTCCCACCAGAAAATGCCGCACCGGCACCTGCTGCACTATCGCCAGATACTGGGCCAGAGAAATATCGAGTGACAGCAACGACACCATGGCGCCGCCGACCATGCCCGAGAGCATGGCGATAAAGGTCAACAACGGCAAGGTCAGCACCAGCGCCAGCAGCCGCGGCAGCACCAGCAGCTCGATGGGATCCAGTCCCTGGGTGCGCAATGCGTCCAGCTCTTCATTCACCTTCATCGAACCGAGCTGGGCGGTAAAGGCACTGGCGGTACGGCCGGCCAGCAGAATGGCGGTCAGCAGCACCCCGAATTCGCGCAGAAAGGAATAGGCCACCAGATCGACCGTATAGATGGTGGCGCCGAAGTTCGCCAGCACGGTGGCGCCGAGAAACGCCACCACGGCGCCCACCAGAAAGGTGAGCAAGGCGACGATGGGCACCGCATTGAGGCCGCACTGATGCATTTGCGCCACCAGGGCGGTGAGCCGCCAGCGCCGCGGACGGGCTATCGTCACCACCAGGGTACTCAGAGTCAGGCCCATGAAACCGAGCAACATGATCAGCTGCTGCCAGCCACTCAACATCCGCTCACCCAGCCGGGCCAGGCCGTCGCTCCAGCGAGAGACGGTGGGCGGCAAAGCTTCCTGGCCGGCCATGGCACTCGCCACCGCCAGCAACAGCGCCCGGCGCTCGGCAGACAGCCCGGTGGCATCGGGCAACATGCGGCACAGGGCGTCCGCACCCAGCAACTTCACCAGCAGGGCGGCACCGGCGGTGTCCAGCTCGGTAAGGCCCGAGGCGTCCAGACACACCACCGGCACTGCCGGCGGCGCCACAGTACGCACCAGTTGTGCATACTGCGCCAGGATCCAGGATCCCTGCAGGCAGGCACAGGGCTGGTCGCCGGTGGTCACGGTCAGTGCTGTGATCGTTCCGCTCATGCTGTTCGGCCCCGTTCGACAATAAACTCATATGAGCCTACCATTGTCTGCCATTGCCCCCATCACCACAACAAGTACCCGGCTTTATGCTAGGATTTTAAGATCGCACGATATTTATCTTCGTGCCGGAGTCCTCATCATGACCATAGAACAACAATGACAGCAACGCAGCGGCGGCCGTTGCGAGCTGTGCGGTGCCACCGAGCATATCGAAGGCAAGGTCAACTGCGTGCATATCGTGCTGGTCGCCCGATTCCTGAAGAAATCCTACCCCTGAGTATCCGAGGAGTCATCCATGTACAAGCTGGTATTTTTCGTACCCGAGTCTCATCTTGAACCGGTCAAGGCGGCGGTGTTCGCCACCGGTGCCGGCAAAATAGGCGACTACGATCGATGCTGTTTTGAAACCAGGGGCACGGGGCAGTTCCGGCCCCAGACCGGCGCCAACCCCTTCATCGGCGAGACCGGCGCCCTGGAGCGGGTAGCAGAGGTGCGGGTCGAGCTGGTGTGCGAGGATCAGCTGATCCGCGCCGCCGTCACGGCCCTCCGCCAGGCTCACCCTTATGAAGAGCCCGCCTTCGACGCCTGGCAACTGAGCGAATTTTAACGCCACCGCCGACGACAAGAGGGATACAATCAGGGTATCCCTTCGTCACTTCGGAGTCTGCCATGTCAAACCACTGCATCCTGCCAAGCCCACTGGGCTTGCTCTTCATCTGCGCCACCCCCGATGCCATCACGGAACTGCGCTTCAGCGACGAGACCGGTAACACCGAGCAGAACATGGCGCCCGCCACCCCCTTGCTGCAATCCGCCTGCCGACAATTGACCGAATATTTCAACGGCCAGCGCCACCACTTCGAACTGCCACTGGCGCCCAAAGGCACACCATTTCAGCAAGGCGTCTGGCAGGCACTGCAAACCATTCCCCACGGCGAACACCGTAGCTATAAAGACATGGCCCTGCTTATCGGCAACCCCAATGCGATGCGGGCCGTCGGGCTGGCCAATAGCCGCAACCCCATCGCCATTATCATTCCCTGCCACCGGGTCATCGGCGCCAGCGGCAAGCTGGTGGGTTATGCCGGAGGACTCGCACGCAAATCCTGGCTGCTGCAACACGAAGCGGCTTCAGGCAACGACTAGCGATAAACACCAGCCGCCGTGTGCGAGATCTCTCAAAGCCACGCAGGCAGAAGCGCTTTATGATCACGCCATTGGCCGAATATTAAATATTTTCCCTTATTTATCATTTAATTAAAAATAATCGAGAATTCGACAGTCAAGATGTCTTCAGTTTTTTGAATTGAGCAGAGAGCGAATCGGGCTACTATGTTTACAGCAGGAAGCGCAGAGCCGGTCAGGAAGACAGGCTGCCAGGACAGGCAAGGAACCCCGCAGGATGCGGCGATGGATACCTCCAGGATGGAGACGAGCGTCAGATCAGGATGATTTGCGGTCAGGAAGACAAAGGACAGCCCGATGGATCGGGAAAGGGAACGCCATAAAGGATAAGGCACGTCAGGGATTGCAGGGAGCAAACCGGTTTACGGACAAGCCAACAAGACGACCCAAAAAGGGGCAACATGATGTTGCCCCTTTTTCTATGTCAAAAATACAATGAGGGAAGAGGAATAAGGCGTTACCTTTCTCCTCTCTCCCCCATTCCTCACGTGGTTAACTACCGCTCGTCTTCACCACCAGGCAGTCCATACCCTGGCGCGATAACCGCTGGCAGGCACTCTTCGCCTGCTCCTTGTGCATGCCCACCAGTCGGGCCCGGAACAAGGTACGATTGCTGATGTTCACCTCATTGACGGCCACCTGAATAACATCGATATTGTCCAGCCGACGGGCCGCATCGGATGCTCTATCTCTCGCCTGCTCCGGTACCCGGAAAGAACCAATCTGCACCGCCCAGCCGAGATCGCCGACGGGCAAGGCCTGTTGTACCGACAAGGTCTGCTTTACCGGCAGGGTTGCCCGTTGCAGCACCGCCGGCGGGCGCGTGGCGGGCTCAGCCCTGACCACCTGACGCACGGGTTCGGTGCTGACCAGCAGCTTGCCGACCGGGGCCGCCTTGCCCGATGCCTTGGCAAACCGAGTGGCCTGCTCGAAGCCACTATCCAGCAGTTTCGCCATCTGGGCGTCTCGGGACTGGGCGGTATTTCCGCCCATCACCACGCCAATCAGGCGCCGTTCGCCCCGCACGGCAGAGGTGGCCACATTAAAGCCCGATGCCCGAATATACCCGGTTTTCATGCCATCGACTCCCGCATAGTTTTTTACCATGCGGTTGTGACTGTGATAGGTCTTGCCCCGGTAGCTGAAAGAGGCCGTGGAAAAATAATGATAGTGCTGGGGAAAGTCCTTCATCAACCGCAGCGAGAGTATCGCCAGATCCCGGGCGGTAGAGGCCTGGGCATTGTCCGGCAGACCGGAGGCATTACGAAAACGGGTAGCGGTCATCTTCATCGACCTGGCCTTGGCGGTCATGATGCGGGCAAACTCGCTTTCGGTGCCGCCCAGGGCTTCCGCTACCACCACGGCCGCGTCATTGGCGGAACGTACCACCAGCGCCGGAATGGCGTCTCGTACCCGCAGCCGCTCTCCTTTTTTCAGCGAAATATTGGTCTGCGGCATGGAGGCGGCATGAGCCGATACCGGCATGGCGGTATCGAGCCGCATCAGCCCCTTGTCCATGGCTTCGAACAGCAGATACAGCGTCATCATCTTGGTCAGCGAGGCCGGATAGCGAGCCGCATCGGCGCTGGAGGCATGCAGCACCTCGCCGCTGTCCGCATCCAGCACGATGGCGGCATAGCGCGGGTTGGCCTGCGCCTGACTCAAGGGGGCCAGTAACAGCATGACCGCCAGGAGCAAGCATCCTGTTTTTCCGGTGTGTCTTACAACAAACATGGAAGGCTCCTCCCAGTGGTGAAATAAAGTCGGCAGAAGCTACGCCATCGCCCGAAGGCTGTCCAGCCTTTCCAGCTGGGCCACAACCAAAAACGCATGGTGACCGCCGGCATTGCTCTCCCTGTTACTACCAGCATACACCCCGCGCGCCAGCTGGCGCCCCCGATGCTTAAATAAAAAGGCGCCCTTGGCGCCTTCTTGTTTTGGGGAAAGACACTGCATAACGCGTCTTTAACCCAGAGTTACGTGGCTGAAATCAGGCACTCAGATTGGGTGCCAGCCATTTTTCGGCATCGATCCGACTCATGCCCTTGCGCGCAGCGTAGTCCAGCAGTTGATCCTCCTGGATCTGCGCTATCGCAAAGTAGCGGGTATCGGGGTAGGAGAAATAGAAGCCCGATACCGCCGCTCCCGGCCACATGGCGTAGGATTCGGTCAACTGCATGCCGATGCGCGACTCTACATCCAGCAGCTGCCAGAGGGTGCCTTTTTCGGTGTGCTCGGGACAGGCCGGGTAACCCGGAGCCGGCCGAATGCCGCTGTATTTTTCCCGAATCAGCTCGTCGTTGCCGAGATTCTCGTCGGCGGCATAGCCCCAGTATTCACGGCGTACCAGCAGGTGCATGTATTCGGCAAAGGCTTCCGCCAGACGATCGGCCACGGCGCTGGCCATGATGGCGTTGTAATCGTCTTCCGCCTCTTTATAGCGACGGACGATGTCATCTTCACCGATGCCGCCGGTCACCGCAAAGCCGCCCACGTAGTCCGGTTTGGTGCCCTTGGGCGCCACATAGTCGGCCAGACAGTAGTTGGGAAATCCGTCTTTCTTCTCGGTCTGCTGGCGCAGAAAACGCAGGGTGTGCAGCACTTCGGTACGGGACTCGTCGGTGTAGATTTCCACATCATCTTCCACGCTGTTTGCCGGGAACAGTCCCAGCACACCGGAACAGCGCAGCTCCCCCTCGGCTTCCAGCTTGTCCAGCAGGTCGTTGGCATCACGAAACAGCTTCTTGGCCTCTTCGCCCACCACCTCGTCTTCCAGAATGCGCGGATACTTGCCCGCCAGCGACCAAGTCAGGAAGAAGGGCGTCCAGTCGATGTACTCGCGCAGTACCGAGATGGGTACTTCATGCAACTCGTGAATTCCCGGTTTGGCCGGTACCGGCGGCGTGTAGGCCTGCCAGTCGATGGCCACCTTGTTGGCGCGAGCCTCGGCCAGGGTCACCGGCTTGGTGCGCGGCTTCTTGCGCGCATGCTGATCGCGCACTACCTCGTATTCCTTGTTCAGCCGGTCGACGAAGGCCGGCTTGTGCTCGCGACTCAGCAGGGTTTGCACCACGCCCACCGCGCGGGAGGCATTGGACACATAGACCACCGGCTCGTCGTAGTTCTGCTCGATCTTGACCGCCGTATGCGCCTTGGAGGTGGTGGCACCGCCGATCAGCAGCGGTATGGTGAAGCCCTGGCGCTGCATTTCCTTGGCCACATTCACCATTTCATCCAGCGAGGGGGTGATCAGACCGGACAGACCTATCATATCGGCATTGGTTTCCCGCGCCGTCTTCAGGATCTGCTCGCAGGACACCATGACCCCCAGATCCACCACCTCGAAGTTGTTGCACTGCAATACCACGCCGACGATATTCTTGCCGATATCGTGCACATCGCCCTTGACCGTGGCCATAACAACCTTGCCATTGGTCTGGCCGACTTCCTTGCTGGCCTCGATAAAGGGGTTCAGATAGGCGACCGCCCGCTTCATCACCCGGGCCGACTTGACCACCTGGGGCAGGAACATCTTGCCCTCGCCGAACAGATCGCCGACCACGTTCATGCCGTCCATCAGCGGGCCTTCAATCACGTCCAGCGGGCGCACCGCCTGCGCCCGGGATTCTTCGGTATCCTCTTCGATAAAGTCGGTCAGCCCCTTGACCAGCGAATGGGCCAGCCGCTCGTTGACCGGCCAGCTGCGCCATTCCAGATCGCGCGGATCCGCCGCCTGGGCCCCACTGCCACGATAACGCTCGGCGATCTCGAGCAGCGCCTCGGTGGCACCGTCGTTTTCGTTAAGCACCACGGCGATGACCTTTTCCTTCAGCTCGGGCTCTATGTCTTCGTAAATCGCCAGCTGACCGGCATTGACGATGCCCATGTCCATGCCGTTCTTGATCGCATGGTAGAGGAACACCGCATGAATGGCTTCACGCACCACATCGTTGCCACGAAATGAAAACGAGACGTTGGACACGCCGCCGGAAATCATGGCGTGGGGCAGGTTGTCCTTGATGTCCTTCACCGCCTCGATGAAGTCGACCGCATAGTTGTTGTGTTCTTCGATGCCGGTGGCCACGGCGAAAATATTGGGATCGAAGATGATATCTTCCGGCGGAAAGCCCACCTGATCCACCAGAATGCGGTAGGCGCGCTCGCAGATCTCGAACTTGCGCTCACGGGTGTCGGCCTGGCCGACTTCGTCGAAGGCCATCACGATCACCGCCGCCCCATAGCGGCGTACCAACCTGGCCTGCTCGATAAACTTGTCTTCGCCTTCCTTCATGGAAATGGAGTTGACGATGCCCTTGCCCTGAATGCATTTCAGGCCGGCCTCGATCACCTCCCACTTGGAGGAGTCGATCATGATCGGTACCCGGGAAATATCCGGCTCGCCGGCAATCAGGTTGAGGAAGCGGGTCATGCAGGCCACCGCATCCAGCATGCCTTCATCCATGTTGATGTCGATGATCTGGGCGCCGCTTTCTACCTGCTGCAGCGCCACTTCCAGCGCCTCGTCGTATTTCTCTTCCTTGATCAGCCGCTTGAAACGGGCCGAGCCGGTGACGTTGGTGCGCTCACCGACGTTGACGAACATGCTGTCGGCCGTAATCTGCACCGGCTCCAGACCGGACAGCCGACAGGCCACCGGCAGATCCGGCAGCACGCGGGGCTTGATACCCGCTACCGCCTCGGCCATGGCCCGAATATGCTCGGGGGTAGAGCCACAACAACCGCCTACCAGGTTGAGGAAGCCGCTTTCGGCCCACTCGCGAATATGCTCGGCCATCTCAAAGGCTTCCAGATCATATTCACCGAAGGCGTTGGGCAAACCGGCGTTGGGGTGAGCGGATACATAGGTTTCGCTGATACGGGACAGTTCGGCCACGTACTGGCGCAATTCGTCCGGCCCCAGGGCGCAGTTCAGGCCGAAGGAAATAGGCTTGGCATGACGCAGGGAATGATAGAAGGCTTCGGTGGTTTGCCCGGTCAGGGTGCGACCGGAGGCATCCGTGATGGTGCCGGAGATCATCACCGGCAGTCGAATATTCTGCCGCTCGAACAGGCCTTCGATGGCAAACACCGCCGCCTTGGCGTTGAGGGTGTCGAAAATGGTTTCGATCATCAACAGATCGGCACCGCCGTCAATCAACGCCTGGGTCGACTCGGTATAGGCCTCCACCAGTTGATCGAAGGTGATGTTACGGTAACCGGCATCGTTCACATCCGGCGAAATGGAGGCGGTTCTGTTGGTCGGTCCCAGCACCCCGGCCACAAAGCGCGGCTTGTGCGGTTCTTTCGCGGTCCACTCGTCGGCCACCCGGCGGGCCAGTCGCGCCGCTTCAAGGTTGATTTCCACCGCCAGCGATTCCATGTCGTAATCCGCCATGGCGATGCTGGTGGCGTTGAAGGTATTGGTTTCGATGATATCGGCGCCGGCGGCAAAATAGTCGCTGTGAATCTGCGCGATGATCTCGGGCTGGCTCAATACCAGCAAGTCGTTATTACCTTTCAAGTCCGATGGCCAATCGGCGAAGCGTTCGCCTCGATAGGCGGCCTCGTCCAGTCGATGTGACTGGATCATGGTGCCCATGCCCCCATCGATAATCAAAATACGTTCGGCGAGCGCCTGTTCGAGCTGGGAAAAAACGGGGGATCTGGACACTGATAACTCCTGTTACAACTAGATTCCTGAAAGCAGCAACCATGCTATCACAAAATACCAAGCTGGAAATCCAGCCATCTACAAGGCTGATGAATGGCAAGGGGTCATATTGGCACGTAAAATGCGTAAATTAACCGCATTTTAGCTAGTGAAAATGTGTGCTGTTAAGGCACACTATGCACCACCGGCAAAGACCGGCCAACCAAGCTTGCAAATAAAATAAAAACTCTACGGAAGTGCCTTTATGAGCGTCTATTACACTCTGTGTTTATTGGCGGCCATGGCGATCACCATCGCCTTCGTCAATCAATACATCATGAAAATCCAGACCACCATTGCCATTACCTTTGGCGCCCTGCTTATTTCCATCTTGATGTTAATACTGGGAAAAACCACCTGGCCCGAACTACAGCTGCATGCCATTGCCACCTTGGAGACCGTCGATTTCGGCGAGTTTCTACTGCAGGGTATTCTCGGCTTTCTGCTGTTTGCCGGCGGCCTGGGCATTAACCTGCCGGCCATGAAAAGCCAGAAATGGGAGATTTCGGTACTGGTCATCGTGGGCGTGCTGATTTCAACCCTGGTGGTGGCTGCCGGCCTGTGGCTGCTGGCTTATGTTGCCGCCATTCCCCTGCCCTTTATCTACTGCCTGCTGTTCGGGGCCCTTATCTCGCCCACCGATCCCATCGCCGTGCTGGCCATCGTCAAGAAGCTGGGCGCCCCCGAGCAGATTGCCATTCAAATCGAAGGCGAGTCGCTGTTCAACGATGGCATCGGCCTGGTGATTTTCCTGACCATTTTTGCGGTCGCCTTCAACGGCACCGAGGCGACCTTTGGCTCGGTCATGACGCTGTTCACCCACGAAGCCGTTGGCGGCATCGTATTCGGCGCCCTGCTGGGCCTGATGTCTCACCTGATGATCAGCGCCACCGACGACGGCTCCATGGAGCTGTTGATGACGCTGTGCATTCCCACCGCCGGTTTTGCGCTGGCCAACGTGCTGGGCGTGTCCGGCGCCCTGGCCATGGTGGTATCCGGTATCATGATCGGCAACTGGACCCGCTACACCGGCTTTTCGGAACAGAGCTCGAAATACCTGGATCAGTTCTGGCATCTGCTGGACGAGTTTCTGAACGCCCTGCTGTTCCTGCTGATTGGTCTGGCCATGTTGCTGGTGCAATTCCATTGGCAAGCCTGGATTCTGGTGCTGTGCGGTATTCCGCTGGTGCTGGCCGGCCGCTTCGTCAGCGTCGCCCTGCCCTATGTCGCCTTTCGCCGCTTTCGCAGCTACAACAAATACTCGATACGCATCCTCACCTGGGGCGGACTGCGCGGCGGCCTGTCACTGGCGATGGCCTTGTCCATTCCCACCGGCATCAAACTCGGTAGCGACGGTCAGGTGGAACTGCGGGATCTGGTGCTGATGATGACCTACGCCATAGTGCTGTTTTCCATCATAGTGCAGGGCATGAGCATCACCCCAATGATCAACAAGGCCAAGGCGGCGGAAAAAGCCGGCTTTCCCATCGAGTAAATAGCTTCGTGAAGGGTGAGGCGGATTTTACTCCTCACCCCTCACAGATCTTAGTCTCGGGTCAGCGACTCGCCGGTGGCACTCAGGGTACGCAGATCATACGGGGTCAGCTGGTAGACGTGATAATTCAGCCAGTTGGCAAACAACAGATGACCATGGCTGCGCCAGGTGGCTCTGGGGGGATTATCGGCATTATTGTCGGGATAATAATTTTCCGGCATTCGGGGTTCGATACCCACCTCCAGATCCCGCAGGTATTCTGCATGCAGGGTATCGGCATTGTATTCCGGGTGCCCGGTCACGAATACCTGGCGTCCGTCCGGGCTGGCCGCCAGATAGACGCCGGCCTTGTCCGACGCGGCCAGTATTTTCAGATCCGTCTTTTGCCGTAACAGCTCCACCGGAAAATCCGCATAACGGGAATGAGGCGCCAGAAACACGTCGTCAAAGCCGCGCACCAGAGGCTCGTACTGGGCCAGATTCTGGTGCTCGTAGACACCGGACAGTTTTTCCAGGCGGGTACGCTTGTCCAGCCCGTACAGAATCTTCAGACCGGCCTGGGCGGCCCAGCACAAAAACAGCGTGGAGGTAACATGGCTTTTGGCCCACGCCACTATCTGCTCTATCTTGTCCCAGTAGATCACATCGCAGAAATCGGTCAGCCCGAGCGGCGCGCCGGTGATGATAAGACCGTCGTAGAACTGATCCTGCACCTGTTCGAAATCGTGGTAGAAGTGTTCCAGGTGCGATTGCGGCGTGTTCTTCGAAGGCCGATCGTCGATACGCAGCAGGTCCACGCCAATCTGCAACGGCGAATTGGACAGCATGCGCAACAACTGGTTTTCGGTTTCAATTTTCTTCGGCATCAGATTAAGCAGCAGCACCCGCATCGGGCGGATTTCCTGATTGACCGCCCGGGTTTCCGTCATCACGAAGATATTTTCCTGAGTCAGGACATTGGCCGCTGGCAGGCGATCCGGAATTCTGATGGGCATTTGCTCACTCCATGTACAGCATCGGTAAGAAAGTCTAGACATCTAGAAATCTACAACAAAGCAGCGGCTCTTGTCATCCTCGGCGTGTGCCATTCGCCCAAGATACGTTAAAATCCCGGCAACGCCCTTCAAGGATAAGCATATGAAACCCGTGATTGAACTGGTGAGCACCGGTGATGAAGTGCTGACCGGACTGATAACCGACACCAACGCCGGCTGGTTGTCGCAGCAGCTGCTGGAACAAGGCTGGCAGGTACGCCGCCGCTTTACCGTGGGCGACGACAAGGCCGACCTGGTCGAGCTGTTCGTACAACGCAGTCACCAGGCCGATCTGGTGATCGTCAACGGTGGCCTTGGCCCCACCTCGGACGACATCAGCGCCGAAGCCATGGCCGAAGCCGCCGGTGTGCCCCTTGAGCTTAACCAGCACTGGCTCGAGGTAATGCAGCAAAAATACGCCAGCCGCAATCGCGCCATGCCCCAGAGCAACAGCAAGCAAGCCATGCTGCCACAGGGCGCCGAGCTGGTGGACAATCCGGTGGGCACCGCCTGCGGTTTTGCGGTCAAACTCAACCGCGCCACCTTTTTCTTTACCCCGGGCGTGCCATCCGAGCTGAAAAAAATGATGACCGACGAGATTCTGCCGCGATTACGTCGGCAGCTGGGCCAGAATGGTCATAGCCAGGTACGTCGTTTCTTTTCATTCGGGTTGTCCGAATCCGGCCTGAGCGACCGGCTTGATCATCTGCCATGGCCGGCCGGCATTACCCTCGGCTACCGGGCCAATTCGCCGACCATAGAGCTCAAGCTGATTATCGAAACCGAAGACGCCGCCGCCATTGCCACCGCCGAAGCACTGCTGCTGGCCGAAGTGGGCACTCATCTGGTGGCGCGGGACGAGATGAACTTTACCGCCAGCCTGGGGCCGCTGTTACTGAACAGGGATTTGATGATTTTCGAGGATGCCAGCGGCGGCCGCCTGACCGATACCATCAGCACCATCACGCCCGAATTCGAAGGTCACTACCTGGCTGGCCTGCCCGACAGCGCCGAAGATCTGGCCCTCTGGCTGGCACGATCGGCCCGCCCGCTGACCCTGGCCATCGGTGCCGAAGGCCCGCAGGGCATTCCCATTGCCCTCAAGACCGAACAAGGCTGCCAGGTACAAACCCTGAAAATGCACTTTCGGGAGCCCCTGAATCGGCGCCGCCTATTGGCCTTTGCCGCCTTCGATATGTTGCGCCGTCACCTGGCCGGTGAAGCCGTGATGATCGACTACGATATTCTGCCCTGCAGCGAGCGGTTTACGCTGCCTGCGTAAACAAAAGGGCACCATTCGGTGCCCTTTCTATTATCCAGCGCTGACAATCACACCGTCATTTTCAGACCAGCTGTGCCGCCAGCTCTCGCTGTCTGGCCTTCAGTGCTTCGATATCCAGACCACAGACGGTACCGTCGGTCACCCGCCAGCGCCCGGCCACCATCATGCGATCGGCTCGTTGGGCACCGCACAAAACCAGCGCCGCCAGCGGATCACCGGCACCGGCAAACTGGATATCATCCAGCCGGAACAAGGCCAGATCCGCCTGTTTGCCAACGGCGATATCACCGACATCATCACGCCCCAGACAACGGGCAGAGCCATTAGTGGCCCAGTCCAGTACCTTCTGATGGGTAATTTTTTCGGCGCCGTAACGCAATCGTTGCAACAGCAGCGCCTGCCGTACTTCGGTCATCATGTTAGAGCCATCATTGGAGGCGGAGCCATCCACGCCGATACCGACGGGGCAGCCGGCGGCCTCCAGATCCAGCGTCGGACATTGCCCCGAAGCCAGTAGCATGTTGGAAGAGGGACAATGAGCAATGCCCACTCCCACCTGACCCAGACGGCCGATTTCCTGCTCGTTGAAATGAATGCCGTGAGCCAGCCAGACCCGATTGCTGAGCCAGCCCACCGACTCCAGATAATCCACCGGCCTCATGCCGAACATCTTCTGGCAGAAGGCGGTTTCATCGTGGGTTTCCGCCAGATGGGTATGCAACTGAACCCGGTGTTTTTCTGCCAGCTCGGCGGACATTCTCATCAGTTCGGTACTGACCGAAAACGGCGAACAAGGCGCCAGTGCCACTCGGATCATGGCCCCGTCGGTGTGGTCATGATAACGCCGAATCAGCCGTTCGCTGTCGGCCATGATCACGTCTTCACTTTGTACCGTCGACTGCGGCGGCAAGCCACCTTGCTCCTTACCCAGACTCATGGAGCCGCGGGTCAGATGCACCCGAACGCCCAGCTGCTGCGCCTGCGCTACCTGAATATCGATGGCATCTTCCAGCCCCCTGGGAAACAGATAATGATGGTCACTGGCGGTACTGCATCCCGACAGCAGCAACTCGGCCAGAGCAATCTGGGTCGAGACTTCTACCATTTCCGGCCGTAGTTTAGCCCATACCGGGTACAGTGACGTCAGCCAGGAAAACAGCGCCTTGTTCAGTGCCACCGGGTGGGCGCGGGTAAGCGTTTGATAAAAATGATGATGAGCGTTGATCAGGCCTGGCAGCAGCACATGCTGACTGGCGTCAAACACCTCATCTACCGGTGTTTGGGGAGTTTGCCCCGCAGGCACCAGTTCGGTGATCCGGTTTTCGGTAATCACCACACCACCGGCATAGGCCGGGCTCAGGGTAGCGAGGGGGTGTTTTATCCAGAGTGTGTTGGGGTTTTGCATCAGACTTTCGACTCCCTTTAAACATGAAAGTTAGCATCCCCCGGATGTAAAAAGCCCTGACACACAATCCGGGAAGGTGTGCCAGGGGTTCAGCCTTTTCAGGCACCTAGAAGGAAGTAAGTATTAACCTACTTCACCTAATTTTTTTTTTGCATCATCAGCTTCGGCGGCCACAGTAACGTCGGCTTCGCTTTCTTCGGCAACCTTGTGCTCGGGCAGAATCAGGCTCAGAGTGATGGCCGTAATAGCGCCCATGGCGACCGGTGACTTCAAAATGTTTTCCAGCATGTCGGGCAGCGCCTGTAGTACAGCAGGTACGGTAGAAACACCGATACCCATGCCGACGGAAATGGCTACTATCATCATGTTGCGACGGTCCAGGTTAGCCTGGGACAGCACACGAATACCGGCTACCGCCACGGTCCCGAACATGATCAGGGTAGCCCCACCCAGTACCGGCTTGGGCATCTGCTGCAGCACACCACCGATGATGGGGAACAGACCCATGAGGAACAGAATGGCGGCAACATAGATGCCAACGTAGCGACTGGCCACACCGGTCAGAGCAATAACGCCGTTGTTCTGACTAAAGGTAGTGGACGGCATGCTGTTGAAGGTGGCGGCAATCATGGAGTTGATACCATCGCCCAGTACGCCACCGCGGATACGGTTCAGATACACGGGGCCTGATACCGGTTCACGAGAAATGGTCGAGTTGGCAGTCAGGTCACCGGTGGTTTCCATGGCACTTACACAAAACAGAATGGCCAATGGAATGAAGGCGGCAAGGTCAAACTGGAAACCGAACTTGAACGGTACCGGAACGGATATCACCGGCAGGCTGGCAATATGAGAGAAATCAAGGCGTCCCATGAAGAAGGCCGCAAGCATGCCCAGCACCAAGCCGATAACCACGGCAGCCAGACGCACCATAGGGTTCTTTGAACGGTTGAGTAACACAACGCTAACCAGCACTATCCCGGCCAGCATCAGATTATCGAGGGAACCGAAATTTTCGGCACCGAAACCACCACCGATATCGGTCATCGCCACCTTGATCAGCGGAATACCGATAAGGATGATGATGGTACCCGTCACCACAGGGGTAATGATTTTCTGCAGCTTGTGAATGAAACGACTCAGGAATATTTCGATAAAGGCGGCACAGAAGCTGACCCCAAAAATGGTCGCCAGAATATCTTCCGGGGTGCCACCCTTGCCCTTGACGATCATGCCTGCAGACAACACCGCCGTCAGGAAGGCAAAGCTGGTTCCCTGCAGACACAGCATACCGGCACCGACAGGACCGATACGACGGCACTGAATGAAAGTACCCACACCCGAGACCATCAACGCCATACTGATGAGATAGGGTACATGCTCGCCCAGTCCCAATACGCCACCTACGATCAGGGTGGGGGTAATCACCCCCACCAGACTGGCCAGAACATGCTGCAATGCGGCAAAAGAAGAAGGCCAGAAGCCCGGTTTATCATGCAATGAATACAGCAAGTCGTGATTCTTGCTCGGTGCTGTTTTTACATCTTGTTGGGTCATAACAGATCCCTTTGTTAATTGTTGCCAATGTGCAGACATACTCTGACCGCTGTTGTATTGGCCAACATCCTTGTACAGACGTTTGGCACTGCCCTCCATTCTCCACTGCAAAGCGTAGGCTAAGTGAGGAGACAACTAGATAATACCGCAAATAAAACACAGGTGTTATTAAAATGTATCCCTCTTGTATACAAAGATAACCTTAATGTGATCTATATCTACAGAGAAGCGTTCACAAGATGAAGAAAATACATAAGATATCAACCTGTTATACTTTCATCACGATGGCGGCGTGTGAGGCGCGAGGCGCGAGGCGCGAGGCGCGAGGCGCGAGGCGCGAGGCGCGAGGCGCGAGGCGCGAGGCGCGAGGCGCGAGGCGCGAGGCGCGAGGCGCGAGGCGCGAGGCGCGAGGCGCGAGGCGCGAGGCGCGAGGCGCGAGGCGTGGCAGCATAAGGGCACATTGCCAAACTACACCAGAAAAACATCAAGGCCGGCAGCGCCGGTGTTGTTCTCCTCACGCCTCCCTCTTCACTCCTCACTATTTTTCAGACATGAAAAAAGCCCGACTCTTTCGAATCGGGCTTTTTGTATTGGGTGCCTGGCGTGGCCCGTCCCCTCGCAGAGCTCGGGTCACGAAGCACTGAAAAAGCGCTGCTTTTTCCGGGCGTGCTTCGCCCTACTTTCACTGTTGAGAAGTCGCTGCGCTCCGCTGAGTCTACCTTTGCCATGTGAAATAGTGTGATCTGCAGACGTAAAAAAGCCCTTCACATCGGTGAAGGGCTTTTTGAATTGGGTGCCTGGCAGTGACCTACTTTCACATGGCAGCTGCCACACTATCATCGGCGCGGCTGCGTTTCACTTCTGAGTTCGGCATGGGATCAGGTGGGACCACAACGCTATCGCCGCCAGGCATAAACTGGGGTTTGTCAGCTAAGGCTAACAAACGCTGGAAAGCTGATGTTCTGAAATAATCTTTTTGTAGTTGCCTTGACCGCAAGGTCTCACACTTCTTGGGTGTTGTATGGTTAAGCCGCACGGGTCATTAGTACA
>NZ_BAABDS010000037.1:0-20084 GCF_039539745.1 Oceanisphaera sediminis | reverse complement strand
GAAACACTACACCGCCATGCTCAGCCTCGTATCAACGGTGATATGGCTGGCATGATTGAGAACGCTCCCTAGGTCAGGGCGAAGTATGGCGGCTTGATCCGCATCAGTTTTTGCCGCCGGGGGCATCGATATAATCGCTGGCGTATTCACGCCGGGAGTGGTTGTTATGTCGAAAAAACCGGATCGCATCACCGCGATGCAACAGATTATCGAGCAGGCCAAGGCCGAGTTTCCCCTTTATGAAGCCGACACCTTTGTCTGTGGTACCGATAACAACTGTATCGGCTGCCCTAAAAAGCTGATGGAGCTGCTGGATACCGAGCTGAGCTACTGGGAACACAGCATCAAGCGCGGCATAACGCCGCATTTCGATGAAATTCGTCGCTTCGGCAAGTTGTGCAAGAGCGTTAAGCGAGGGCTGGTGCGCAACCACATCGTCAGCAGCTGACGGGCCGCGCACGGCGGCTGGCGCAGTTAACGGCCTTGGGTTGTCTCGGGCCTTATTTCACGGGGCTGTGCCGAGCCTGTGGCACTTATATTCACGCCTCGGTTTCGGCGGCTCTGCTTGGCGGTTTTGTGCTGGTACATTTTGCGATCGGCGATGGCCAGACATGCCGAGGCATTAGCGCTATCTTCACTGGTGGCCAGCCCGAAACTGATGCCGGACATCGGCCAGTTGGCGTGCAGCACCGTTTCGATATTAGAGATGGTGCCTTCAAGGTGCCGACGGATCTCGGGTAACTGATCTGTTGTTGTGCCCCGCACCAGCCAGACAAATTCATCGCCCCCGGTTCGGAATATCTCGCCGGTATGACCGATTCGTTCGTGCATTAATCGGGACGCTTCCGACAGAAAGTGATCGCCGGCGTCATGGCCCATTGAGTCGTTAATCGCCTTCATGCCGTCAAAGTCGATAAACATGATGAGGTAGGCGTCGGACAGATCGGAGAGTCGTTCCTGCAGCAGCAGCCGGTTTCCTACCTGAGTCAGCGGATCGATGCGGGATTCGTAAAAGACCCGGTTAAAGTCGTTTTGCTTGATTTTCAGCCATTCCGACAGCGAAAACAGAATACAGACGCAGTCGATGGCCAGGGCCATCACCACCGCCAGCTCCGGATAGGCCAAACCGGACACCAGGCTGGAATGGGAAACCAAGTAGTACACCAGCGCGGCGCTGTAGAACAGATTGCCGATCAGATAGTACTTGGCCCTGAAGTCTTCGTTCGAGAGCATGGTCATGCCAATCCAGAGGCTTAGCGGCACCCACAGCAGCGCAATAACATGAGACAGATAAAAGGTGACCTGAAAAGGCAGCCACAGCATCACCGTGCCCAGCAGGGTCACGGTAATGGCCAGCCACCTCAATACTCGAGCCAGTCCGGGATGCTGCTCGGTGCAATTGAACAGGCCACAGGCAAAGAGGCTGGCGCAGGCAATGGCAAACGGAAACAGATGCATGCCGGCATAGGTCACATTCAGCCCGTCGTGCGCGGTAACGCCGTTAATGGCGCCGGCTGCTGCCGCCCAGCCCAGCGCATGCAGGCCCACATAGCCGGCGTAGGTGAGTGCCAGTGATTGGCGGGTGCGTACATAAATGGCCAGCGACAGCAATGTCAGGGTCAACATGATGGCAATGGCGCCGATCGTCGTGGAATTCACCATAAATTGGTGATGATAAAATGCCTGTTGAGAATAAAAGGTGAGGGGAACCGGCGTGGCAAAGTGTTTTGCCTGAACCACTATCCACAGTTGGCCTGCCTCCTGGTCTTGCAGCCACAACGGCAGCACCTGGGTGTGCATCAGCCGGGGCGTGAGGTCATCGCTCAGCTGAGAAAATTCGGCCAGCATTCGGGGTGGCCCTTCATCGGGCTGCCAGTAGGCGATACCGGTATCGATAAAATTGGCGCCTGGCACCACAAACCAGGTTTGCCGCCGGGTATTGGTGATCGGCACCCGGGTTACAAAGGTGCCGGCCCGACCGAAAAGGCTATCAACGGCGGCTGCTTCACCTGTCAGCTGCTGTTGCAGTTTATGGAGCGGGGCACGCGCCAGAGAAGCATCCAGTGGATACCAGCGTTGATGATCGGCTGACGAATGAACGGCTTCATCGAGTTGCAGGCTATCGCCAACCTCGGCATGAGACAAGAAGGAAGCGAAACTCGCCAGCAACAACACCCATACTCGAACGATCATGGTTCCAATACGCATATTTGGAGTGATTCCAGAAAAATCGTCATGACAGAATTGTCAGTAACTATTTGATTTTCAGTGTATGGCGGGCGAAAGGCAAACAACAGCCGCTTTTATGTTCGTTTTGTGAACCGAGCAGAGCTTCTCTATTTTTTGGCACCTCCGATCGGCTTTGCGTGAATGATGTACTATCAAAGACAAGGCGTTGCGCTTTCATACATCCCTGACGTAACCCAGGCACGGAGCAACCATGAATCCCAAAACCACCCTGACACTTGTCGTCGCCACGTTTGCAATGAAGGCCCACGCCGCCCAAGACCCCATTCCCGACATTATTTTTGTGCCGGAGAACGCCAAGGTCGTTGAAGCCGAACAAAAATGGTTTGGCGGCTTTGAACTGGAGGCCGATGTATCAGGTAGCAGCATTGGTAGCATCAGTGAAGCAGTGAAAGCCTTTTATACCGATAAGGGGTTTGAACTTGGTCGCGAACAAGCCGACGACGACGACGTTGAGCTGCTGTTCGTGAAAGAGCAGGAGAGCGTTGAAGTGGATATCGAGCTGGAGCATAACGATATTATTGAATACAGCGTCGATTACGAAACCAGGTAACGATGGCTTGCTGCAGCCAGAAGCGGGAAAGGTGACTCTCCCGTTTTTGTCGTCCTCATGATCCACGTGGAAATGAAAATGCAGAACGTCTAATACCTGTCAGGTGTTTGAATTATCCGCCGGAATGAAGGGGATCAAGCCTTGCTGATAAGCCATTTCCTGGGCTTCTCTCGGCGCAAAACGTAGATCGACAATGGTATCACCGATGTAAACCATCCAGACCAAGGGGTTAGTTATCAGCCTGCTTGGAAGGTTCCATTCTGGATCGATTTGGCGCATTTTTAACAGATCCCGTACCTGTTTTGATTTACCTTGCCCGGTACTCTGGCCCACACCAAATGCTTGATACAGGTCGGTCGCTTTGATATGAGGCTGTTGGCTGTTATCAAAAAGAAAGTTAACCATGCCAATAGCATGAGTGACACCACAAGCCCAGGAAGCCGTCTTACCTTTGATTAATGGCGAGGGGCGTTTGCGACAAAGCGCTGCAACGGCAGAGCTGATCACCTGAGCGTACTCATCGTTCAGGTATTTTTCAGCAAACTCGTCGGTGATTTGCGTGATTTCATCATACTTTTCACGCATTGACTTAGGGATTTTTGCAGATTTTTCCATGGTCACCAGCACATAATGAAGGTTAAAAGTGCACTTCAGGAGCAGCTCTTTTACTTTACTGGAACAACAGGCTAAGCGCTACGATTGAGAGCAAGCCGCGTCTGTCGTCATTGCACGCGGAAATTGGATCATGTAGATTCCCCCGTGAGGTCACATGGTACAAAACACCAGTGAGCTGCAATCGTAATGATCTGGCCATTCATGGCCCCTTTTTAGGTGTTTATTAAAAGGGAAAAGAAAGCGTAACAATTTTGACCAAATGCACGCGTCCCCCCTGTTATATTGGTTTCGTCTTTCTATTATATTGTTGCTCCTGCTTTCTCTTGATGGCACTAATGGCTGCACATAGCCAGGTTCTTAAGCATTAAAGAATTCGTAAATGTCATGTAACCCTTTGCCCTGCTTGGATTTACTTTGCTGCGATGGTTGAGCGTTTCGTCGTAAATATTGGAAAGCCCAGTCCAGATGATGCTCTATTTCCTGCATTGCCCGCTGGCTTATCGCGGTCACCACCGGGCAAAACCAGACATCTGCATTTTTCGCAGCTTTAAACAGGGATAATCCCGGCGAAGCTGAATTTACGATGAGCCGTTTCAGCAGCAAGGTCAGCAAGCTGGCCCAGATCAATCCTTCGACGATCGCCTTTTGCTCAGTATTAAACTTTCGCAGGTTGGTATGGGATTTCAGCTCTTTGAACAGCAGCTCGATCTGCCAGCGAGTACGATAAAGCAGCATGATATCGGTGGCACTGAACTCTTCTCGTGGCAGGTTGGTCAGCCAGAGTACGAAACGCTGCTCCTGCGTAAACCAGCGGCGGATAACCCGATACCGGAACTTGCCTGAACGGACCACCATATCCAGCACATCGGAACGGTTGGTACGATGCTTCACCGCCTGGAGCTTTTTACCAGCCAATTTCGGCAGCAGACGGCCATGCTGATTGCGGGCTTCTTCGATAGTCGGATTCAGAGACAGTTTACCCCGGACCAGATAAAAACCACCGTGTTGCTCAATCTCATGGTAATAGTTCTGGTCCAGATAACCGGCGTCAGCTAACAGTAACTGTTCTCGCAGCTCGGTTGCCGAAGGGCGGAAATCATGCTCCGAGATGGTATCGGCGGCAATGGTCATGTTTACCGGAGCCTGTTCAAGCAACGACATGGTGACATGGCACTCGACCGCAGCCGGTGAAACCGTATGAAACCGTCCGGGGAACTCTTTTGCAGGCCACGCCGGAATCGACGGGAGGATAAAGGGATCTGCTCGGCCGACCAACACATGACAGGGATGTCATGTGTTGAGCGTCACATGGATGTGCTTGAAGCGAGTCGGCGGAGCGGACCCTTTGTCCGACAGGTTGCTGCCGATATTGCGCAGTACTTCCTGTTGCTACGGAGTGATCTGATCCACCAGCTGCTCGGCCGCCGCAAACTTGCCTGGTGCTGAGCATCCCTGTATCCTACGCGGCCTTTTTGCTTTTGGATGTCAACATGATCGGATTTGACTACGGTACATCAAACTGTGCCGTCGGCGTGATGGAAGGAAATAACCCAAAGATCTTATCTTTAGGTGATCATGGTCGATATATATCGTCAACCTTATATGCACCAAGCCGAGACGTGATTGTCAACTGGCTGTATAAACACCTGCCATCGGCAGAACAAAAAAACTTTCAGTTGCAACGGCAAAGACAACTGCAAAAAGGGCAGGTTGAATTAAAAGAGCTGGCACTGGATGGCTATCCCACCGAATTGTCATTTGGCCAGCAGGCATTGAATAATTACCTGCAAGAGCCAGATGAGGGTTACTACATAAAGTCGCCTAAATCCTTTTTGGGGGCGACGGGCCTGTTGCCGCAACAAGCCGAATTGTTTGAAGACATTGTGGCGGCCATGATGAGCAATGTAAAAACGCTCACCGAAGCCGCACTCGGCAGAAGTGTCAGCCAGACGGTGATTGGCCGCCCGGTTAACTTTCAGGGCCTGCGTGGTGAAGAAAGTAATCGGCAGGCATTGGAAATATTAACCAACGCCGCAAAGCGAGTCGGCTTCAAGGATGTTGAATTTCAGTTTGAACCGGTTGCCGCCGGCTTTGAGTATGAAGCCGGCCTGACCAAGGAAACCCGAGTGCTGGTGGTCGATATCGGCGGTGGTACCACCGATTGCTCCATGTTGCTGATGGGACCCAAACAGGCGCTTTTGCCAGACAGAACCGGTGACTTGTTAAGCCACAGCGGTGAGCGTGTAGGCGGTAATGATTTTGACATTACCTTTGCGCTCAAAGGCATTATGCCCAGCTTTGGCCTGGACAGCATGTTGAAAACCGGCAAGCCGGTACCCGCCAACAGTTACGCGCAAGCGGTCTCCATTAACAACATTCATAATCAGACCGAGTTTTACAGTGCCGCCAATAGCCGCTTGCTGGAGCAGCTGATCCGTGATGCCGAACAGCCCGAGCTGTTGTCGCGCCTGTTAACCGTGCAAAAAAACAAACTCAGCTATCGCGTGGTGAATGCGGCGGAGCAAAGCAAAATTGCCCTGACGGACTGCACCGAGCAGCTGGTCGACTTGTCCGACATAGACAAGGGCTTGAGTGTAAATCTGGACAGAGACGGTTTTGCCAGCGCCTGCCACCGTGAACTGAATACCATCGCCGCCCTGATGAACGATGCCATTACCCAGGCCAACTGCCAGCCGGATGTGGTGTTTGTGACCGGCGGTACCGCCAAGTCACCGGTGCTGAATCGGTTTTTGCAGCAGCAGTTTCAGCACACTCCCATCGTGATCGGCGACCATTTCGGCAGTGTCACCGCCGGCCTGACCCGCTGGGCCAACAAAATATATGGCCCCGGCGAGCAAGGGTAAGCCGTGCCTTGCCAGCAGTAAGTTAAGTTCAAACGGATTCGGCGCTGATCTCTTGCAATGCCTGCACCCAGGCGTCGGGCTCTTGCGCGCCGGAGATGAGGTACTTGCCGTTGATAATGAAGGCTGGCACTGAGGTCACACCTGCCTGCTGGTAGGTGGCTTCCTCTTCTCGCACCATGGCAGCGTATTGATCCGAGTCCAGTACCTGTTTGGCTGTTGCCGGGTCCAGCTCCAGCGCGGCAACGCAATCCAATAGCACAGCGTGATCGGAGACATCCATCGCCTTGCCAAAATACACGTCGAACAGGGCCTGTTTCATGGCGGTTTGTTGACCTTGCTCCCCCGCCCACTTCACCAAGCGGTGGACATCGAAGGTATTGCAGGTCAGTCGCTGCTGTATTTTTTCGAAGTTGAGGCCAAGATCGTTGGCAATTCTCATCATGTTGCTCTGATTTGCCCGCATCTCTTCTTCGCTCCGGCCGTATTTTTTGGCCAGAGCCGGCAAGATGGGTTCCCCTTGACCGGTGTGGTCGGGGTTCAGTTCAAAGGCATGCCACTGAATGGTGAACTCATACTCTGGTGCCAGTTGCTCCATGGCCTGCTTCAGCCGGGCATAGCCGATGGCACACCAGGGGCAGGCGATATCGGAAACAATATCTATCTGTATCTTGTTCATCAAAATGGCTCCTGTGCATTTTATGACTTAACTAGAGGAGTTCACGGGTGACCTTGATTATGCGTGCTTCTACGGTGCGCTGTATCTTGTCTTCAATCTGGCTGCACTGGGATTCAACCTCGCGCCTTGAGGCTGCCGCCACCACAAACGACCATTCGCTGGCATCGTGCCTGTTGTGTTCACCACTCTCACAGACCGCCACCGCCGGATTGCGCCCGAACCGTTCGTGCATACCGCCCATACGCTGGCGTTTCTCTTTTAGCGAGCCACATCCCGGCAGAGAAAAAGTCATGGTCAGAATAGCGATATGCATGTCGTTCTCCTTGCTGGCGTGCCGAACAGGGTAGTCTTTTCAGGCCATTCAGCAAGAGAGCTCAGGCTTTAGTGCCGAACCGGCATGCGCATAAATATGCATGGTTTACTTTGTGTTCACTGATCCGATGGGTTGTGAATGTGCCACGATAGATTGGTTTTGGTAGCAAATGAGGCTGATTTTGACTGCCAACTAAATATTTTCATGTGAGTCTGAAATGGTGTCTTGCATAAACGATCGATTAATGCGGATTTAAATAGTTTGTTTAACTGCTTTTTCCGGAGTAAATTGATGTTTAATGTTAATTATTGGTTAATTAATGCTATTAAGTTTTGATTTTTTCCTTGTATAGTGAGCCGGTTATCTGCGAGCCGGAAAGGGTTTCCGGCTGGTGTTCGACACCAATGGAGCAGAGGCACACCTATTCAAGGAGCACGAGATGAAGTTTACCCCTACCGCCCTGGCACTGGCCCTTGCCACCTGTTTGTCCACCTCGGTACAAGCCGCACCGGAACTGCCGGTGACCGGCCTGGATACCGGCAGCAGCCAGTACAATACTGCCAATGCCTGGGTCGAGATCGATCAGGCGGCGTTCGAGCACAACATCAACACCCTGCAGGCTCTGCTGGACGGCAAGTCCCGGATTTGCGCCATCATGAAGGCCGACGCCTATGGTCACGGCATCGCCAACCTGATGCCCTCGGTCATGGCCGCCAATATTCCCTGTGTGGGCATTACCAGCAACGAAGAGGCGCGGGTCGTGCGCGAGAGCGGCTACGAAGGCCGTATCATGCGGGTACGCAGCGCCAGCCCACAAGAGGTGAGTAACGGCCTGCAATACGAGATGGAAGAGCTGTTCGGTGATATCGACGCCGCGCGCGAAGCGGCCGAAATAGCGGCGGCTGCAGGCAAGACCCTGCGCTATCACCTGGGGTTGAACGCTGGTGGCATGAGCCGCAACGGGCTGGAAGTGGCAACGGAAGCAGGCAAGCAGGAAGCACGCGAGCTGCTAGCGCTGAAGAACCTGGAGCTGGTCGGCATCATGACCCACTTCCAGTATGAAGAGGCAGACTTCGTGCGGGCGGGGCTGGCCAAATTCAACGAGCAGTCGCAGTGGCTGATTGAAGACGGCAAGCTGGATCGCAGCAAGCTGACCCTGCACACCGCCAACTCCTTCACCACCCTGGAAGTGCCGGAAGCCCGCCTCGACATGGTGCGCCCGGGCGGCATCATCTACGGTGACACCCTGCCTTCCTATACCGAATACAAGAAGGTGATGTCGTTCAAGACCCGGGTGGCCTCGGTCAACGACTATCCGGCCGGCAATCTGGTGGGGTATGACGGCACCTACACCCTGCAGCGTGACTCGTTGCTGGCCAACCTGCCGATGGGCTATTCCGACGGTTATCGCCGGGTGTTCACCAACAAGGCTTATGTGGTGGTCAATGGCCACAGAGCGCCGGTAGTGGGCAAGGTGTCGATGAACACCACCATGATCGACGTCACCGACATTCCGGGCGTGAAGCCGGGTGACGAGGTAGTGCTGTTCGGCAAACAGGGTGAAGCCGAAGTAACCCAGGGCGAGCTGGAAGACGCCAACGGCGCCCTGCTGGCCGACCTGTACACCGTATGGGGCAACTCCAATCCCAAGATTCTGAAACGCACCAACTAAGCGGTACGCTTGAGCTGAAAGCGTGAAGCGGGGAGGGCAACCTTCCCGCTTTTTTACTTTATGGCCAGGTGTAAAAGAGGAAAAAAGCAAGACCAGACCCCGTCATTGTGCCGTCATTGCACAGTAAATGAGTCGATAATCCAATGGTGGTGACCTAGGTATATATTTTTGATTGAAGATGGTTTTCCTTTGTTGAAAGTCTGAATATCAAGAAAGGAAAGCTAATGGGTAACTCTTTACCAGCAAAAAACTGGCATGACAGCTGTCTGTAATTTTTCAGGTATGCCATTTGATAGATTGACGGCTTCTTGTTGCCCGCGTGGGTAAAGGACACCTGATCTATGAAGAAATTTTATCAGTTCTTCACCGGTAACTGCATAGTTAATATTTTGAGGTAAGGTTCCAGTTGCTTTTATAATGGCCGACTCAGAGAGCCTCGCACTGATCATACCAAGGATTTCACCCTTTTTATTGAGAAGTGGTCCTCCGCTGTTGCCGGGCTGAACCGGTGCACTAATGGTGATGAATCGATTGTCATCAGCATACCCGGCTAGAGCACTGACATTGCCTGTAGTCAAGTTAAGAGAAGTTCCAACCAGCATGTAGTATGGGTAGCCAAGGGCATAAACTTGCTCTCCCAGTACCGCCTTGCCAGTACTGGCAACGGGTAGCCAGGCTTGTGACCGTTGATGAGGTGAACTTAATATTGCCAAATCAATGCTTTCATCAGTTGAAATAACATTAAGATTTGTTCCATCTTTAAGGGATATAGCACTACAATTCGCGACGACATGCTCGGCGGTAATCAGGTCGGTGTTATTAATATAGAAGGCGGTGCCAAACCCAGAGGGTTGCTTTTTATTGACGTTTGTTGTTTCTTTTTTAGTGTTGGCCTGTTGATTTGAAGGTGATTTTTTTCCTACTTCTCCCAGCAATACTAAGCCTTCATTAACGACCCTGCTAATCAATGAACCCTCCGGGATGTCCCAGCTTCTTGGCGGTCCGAAGTAAATTCCTGAGCTGATTGCAGAAAGCATGTAGGCTTGTTCCTTCTGAGCACCAATCATTACATTCTGCCACCGTTCGTTGTATTTTTCTGAACGTAAGTAGATGCTGTAGCCATTTGTGCTGTGAACCTTGGTAACCAATCTATTTTGTCTTCTTAAAAAATATGGCTCATTGAAGGAGGTATGCAGTGTTTTTATGGACTCGTGTAATTGATAAGTGTTCGCATCGTCATGTTCGAAGTGTTTTATTTCCAGGCTTTCATTGTCGGTAGACCAGCTTGATATGCCTGAAGTGTTATCTTTTTTGGATTTTAGGATCCCCCAAGGTGCGGCAATGGACAGCTTTGATTTAGGGAAATACTTGTCCTCCCATCCATTTTTTTCTGTCATGGAAACAACATCCATGATGACGGAAAAAGCATGAAGGAACTGCGCCTTTTGATACACTGGAAAGTTGCGTTGTGCGTAATCCTCCAGAGCAGTTTGGCTGCTACGGCCCCATATACCGTCGATCAAACCGATGTAGTCACCTTCAAGTGCCAGCCCGGTTTGGAGTAAGCGTTTTTCTGCTCTGTTCATTTCCCGGGCGTCAAATTCTTCGAAAATCAGATTTTTATCATTTGCCGACACCTGTGATGAGAAAGTAAAAATGATGGAAAAAAATACCGTTACTATATATTTTGAGAGCATAAATTCCCCTGTGTCGATAGAGATAGAGGGTTGAAGTGACTATAGTTTCCCGGACACATATCCTCTATGGGCCGGTGATCTTACCTGCGTATAGCCACTTCATGATTATATGAACTCATGACCCATGCTAAGGCCATGTGGTAATCACCTGTAGTTCGCTCAGCAACCCACTTTCCGCAGGGTATTGCCCCAGCCCTCTGAATACTCCCAGCCGTTGCGCCCGCAGTACAAACTAGTGTTATAGACAAGTAGTAGAATACGTATAGATTTCATCTAATTCCTTTTTGCATAACGCTAAGCGCACCGGTGCCCTTTGCAGAGCGAAGCGACGTAAAGGCCATCCGCGTGACGCGTATTGTTAGCCATTGTAGCTTTGGATGTAACTCTGAACCTCTAGATCAAGCTTTTCGAAAAAGGACTCCAGAACCTTGAGGAAGAAGCCAATGAATTCAGGATGTATTTTTATAGAGCCACCCTCAACTCCGAACAAATACTCCGAACCCTGAACAAACTTGTTAACTTTAGATCTTGGATCCTCAGGTAGGCCGCCACCATTATGCACTATCAAATTTCTAACGAGATTTAAACCTTTAATAATAGGCAGCTCATAGCCAAACTTCGAGAAGTCTATTTTAACCACCTTCGTCAAGTACAATAGTGCTCTTTCGACTCCGCTACCGTGCAAATCATTTAGTTTTAATTTGCTATCTATGCTTTCATAAAAAATGGCACATAAATTATTCAGCTGATGCTCTAGAAAATTGAAGATTGTTATGACTAGAGATTCCCTGTGCAATCCGGGATATTTACTTTGATTTAAATGCAGTTCCCAAGAGTAAGTGTCTACAATGTCTTCATGATGTTTTTCTGGATATTTTTCTAGAAGTTGACCAACCTCCTCTTGTAGCTTGCTATCCTTTTCCTTCCAAGACTCTTCAACTTCATGATTGAATTGCGTAAAGTCCATTAGTTCATTTTTGGCAAGGTGGCAGTGGATACACAACCCATTCACAAAAAAATCTACCACTTCGACCCTCTCTTTAATTTCGAATGTTGGTCTGGCTAACATTTTAATAGTGCGCATGCGCATATATACGCTTGCACTGCCTCGGTGTGCGGCACCATATTCCATTTATTATCAATTGGTTATAATATTTAATGGTCAGATGTGCCGGAGAAAATCGAGTATGCGCATATTTGTTCCGAAGTGTGCTCAGTATCTACATGGACTGTTTATCAACCATTTGAATCACAGACATTTTCTGTCTTCGGCTGATAATAAACGCGCATCGCTTGTGGTGATATAGCGCACACTTTCGGATGGGTTCTAAATATACTGTACATACTTGACCGTCTGGATGGCTTTTTTTGCAGGCTTTATCGGTGTTGTTCACCCACGCTACCGCCCCTGCGTTTCAGGCCGCCATTCCCTGCAACCACGGTTTTCAAATGCATCTATTCTGGCTGCTCAGGTGCGGGGAGGCAATTGCAAAAAGGTAAAAGTGAGGTGCAAAACGGGTGGGTGGTTGTTTTGTGCCCACAGACCATGCCGCAATTGACGGGAGGGCAAAGGGATTTGCTCGGCCGACCATCACATAACAGGGCCGAAAAATGCTCCCTGCCATTTCGGCACTCCCGCCTTCCCTGGCGGTCGGATGTTATGTGCCGAGCGTACATGGGGCGAGCTTGTCTCGCCGTGACGAGTTGTATCAGCCTGACCGAACATCCGGTGAATGTTCGCAGCAGGCTGATACAGCGAGTGGCAAGTTCCGGGCGAGTCGGCAGGGCGGGTCCTTTGTTCGATGTGTTGCGCCGATACCGTGCAATGGTTGTGGTCGATTGAAATCGACCCTACGGATTCGGGGCGGGTGTTGTGTTTTTTCCGCAGGTCGCGCCGACATTAATGGGCGGAGCGGGCCCTTTGTTCGACGTGTTGCGCCGATATTGTGCAATGGTTGTGGTCGATTGAAATCGACCCTACGGATTCGGGTCGGATGTTGTTTGTTTCTGCAGGTCGCGCCGACATTGACGGGAGGGCAAAGGGATCTGCTCGGCCGACCTTCTGTTTCAGGGACGAAACAGTGAGCCTCCAGGGAGGGATTTACGGCGAGTCGGCGGAGTTGGCCCTTTGTCCGACGTGTTGCCGCCGATATCGTGCAATGCTTGTGGTCGATTGAAATCGACCCTACGAAAAGCAGTGTGGTGTGTTTCCGCAAATTGCGCCGACATTAATGGGCGGAGCGGGCCCTTTGTTCGACGTGTTGCCTTGGCTATCGTGCCGCGACTTGTCCTGTTTCTACAGAGTGGTCTGATCCGCCAGCTAAAGCGGCGGCTACAGGGAGGGTGCGGTGTTTTGGTGTAGGTAAGGCCCCACTTTGGTGGGGCCTGTGTGGTTCGAGTTTTAGTCTTCGCCTACGCCGCGCAGCAGGCGGCGGATATAGAGCCAGAGCAGCAGGGCGATGAAGGGCACCGATATGCTCAGGCCCACTTCCATCAGGTGGCGGTATTCTTCGTTGTCGACCAGGTTGCGCAGTGTGCGGTCAATCAGATCAAAGGCGTAGTAGGTCACCACGATAATGGAAAAGCTCTCCAGCTTGGCCTGCAGCCGCAGCTGCTCGCCGGCCCGCTTGCTGAGGGAGGCGAGCATGTCGCGGTTTTGCTGCTCAACAGACAAGTCCACCTGCGAGCGCACCAGCTGGGTGGTGCGCGCCAGCCGGCGAGAAAGCTGCTCGATGCGCAGGCCGGCGGTGCGGCAGGTGCGGGTGGCCGGATCCAGCCGGCGATCCATGAACTGCTCTACGGTCTGGCGGCCCTCTATGCGGGTTTCGCGCAGCTCGCCAATTCGCTTGTTGACCAGGGTGAAGTAGGCATCTGCCGCCGAGAAACGGTTGGAGGTAAGCGCCGACAACTCTTCCAGTCGCTGCGCCAGGCTCATCAGCTGATGCAGCAGCACCGATGGCTCTTCGGACGAGACCCGGGTAGAAAGCTCGACCAGCTCGGTTTCAAGCTGGTTGATCGCCGGTACCATGTCGTTTGCCAGCGGCAGTGCCAGCAGCGCCACATGGCGATAGGTCTCGATCTCGCAAATGCGTTGCAGCAAGCGTCCGGCCTGCTGCAACTGCAGGCCGCGATCCTCCACCAGCACCCGCACCAGGCCGCTGTCTTCACGGGGGTAAAAGTCGGTCCACATCTGGCCGACGCCAGACATCACCATGGAGCTGTTAACCTGATAGTCACCGAAGTGCTTATCCAGCCAGGCATTTTCATCGGCATCGGCCCGATGGGCGCGAAACAGGATCTCGGCACCGCACAAAAAGCTGCCCGGCACGGATGCCAGCCATTCGGCCGGCAACTGCGGCAGCTCCAGTGTATTCAGCGCGGTCAGCGTCAGGGTGTAAAACTCGTGGTGGGCTTCAAACCGCAGCGTCAGGCGATCGTTCTCGCCCTGCCAGAAACGCGACTTGCTGATGGTCTCTTGCAGCCCCAGCAGGTCGATGAGTCGAAACACGCTTTGCTGCACGTCCTGCAGCGGGGCGCCGTCATACACTACCGCAATGTGCCGCATTCCCAGCGGGGCCTGCAGCTTTTGAAACGGCCGGGCATGAACCTCTGCGATGATTTGCTCTCGCAACGGGTGACTGAGCATTGCTTCTCCTTTATTGCTGTCAGTCAGAATCCGGATAATTTACCAGATTTTTTCGGCTCGCTATTCGCTATCTGCTCCCGGTTCGGTGGAGATAACCGGGCTACGGCCATTCAACAGCCGATACGCTTCTTTCTCAACCACTGCGGCCTTGTCTCGCCGCTGGGCAAGATTGCTGGGTGACGGCTGATATAAATGTTCTCATTGCGACATTTTTCAGCTTGTTTGATGGCAAGGCTGGATTGGTTTTTTTCTGCGCGACCGCCTGCAACCCCGGCGCAGAGCGGCCAGATGAAGGGGTGGTCAGAAAATAAAGTAGTTGATTTACATCAATGTTCCATCTGAAATGCTTGTTTTACCTGTTCAACTACGTCTATAACAACTACAGTGGCACTCAGGTTAATAAAGGCTTATGTTTCAATGGCTTTAATTTTATTAAAACGACCATATTCAACAAGGTAGTGAGTATGTCACATTCTCGGATTAACCTTTCAAGACGCCAACTTTTTACCCGTCGAGACGTCTCGGACAAGCCGTCATTACCCTGGGTCAAAGAGGCGCAATTTACCGATTTATGTACCCAATGTGGTGAATGCATCAAGCAGTGCCCCACCAAGATCATTCGCCCTTCAGATGGGGGCTTTCCGCGGGTTGATTTTGAACACGGCGAATGTACCTTTTGTTATCAATGTGCCGAGGCCTGCCCCGAGCCGTTATTTGTGCCAAAAACCGAACCGGCCTGGCAAGCCCGGGCGGTGATTGAAGCGGGCTGTCTGGCTAAACAAAACATCGATTGTCGAAGCTGTGGTGACAGCTGCGAACCCTTTGCCATTAGCTTCAAGCTGGCGGTGGGCCGGGTGGCACAGCCGCAAATAGACACGAATAGCTGCACCGGGTGTGGCGCCTGCGTGTCGGTGTGCCCGACCTCGGCCATTACCATCAAGAATATTTTTCAAGAGAGCGCCAATGTCACTGAATGAAGTTCATATCTCAAGTTTGGTGGTTCACGCCGTGCCCCAACATTTAAACGCCATCAAACGCCGGATTGAAGCATTTGACGGCGCAGAAATTTATGGTGAAAGCGAAGCAGGAAAGCTGGTGGTGGTAATAGAAACCCGAAACCAGGGCTATATTACCGACACCATTGATGCGATAAATCAGCTCGAACACGTATTAAGTACCGCATTGGTGTTTCATCAAATAGAAAGTGACTTCGATGATGAAGTCAGTACAGCAGAAAAGTCGGATTCAAAGCTTAAGGATGAACTATGAAAATAACCAGACGTGCGTTTGTGAAAGCAAATGCCGCCGCTTCTGCCGCGGCAGTGGCCGGGATCAGCCTTCCTGTTTCTGCCACCAACCTGATCGTCAGCTCGGATGAAACCGCCATTAAATGGGACAAAGCCCCGTGCCGCTTTTGTGGCACCGGTTGTTCCGTGCTGGTGGGTACGCAAGAAGGCCGCGTCGTCGCCACCCAGGGCGACCCGGAAGCCCCGGTGAACAAGGGACTCAACTGCATTAAAGGCTATTTTCTGTCGAAAATCATGTACGGCAAAGACCGGTTGACCACGCCCTTGCTGCGCATGAAAAACGGCCAGTATCATAAAGACGGCGACTTCGAACCTGTCTCCTGGGATCAGGCCTTTGATGTGATGGCGGAGAAGTTCAAACAGGCCCTCAAGGAAAAAGGGCCTACCAGTGTGGGCATGTTTGGCTCCGGCCAATGGACCGTGATGGAAGGCTACGCCGCATCCAAGCTGATGAAGGCGGGGTTTCGTTCCAACAACCTGGATCCCAACGCCCGCCACTGCATGGCCTCGGCCGTGGTCGGCTTTATGCGTACCTTTGGCATCGATGAGCCGATGGGCTGTTATGACGACTTTGAACACGCCGACGCCTTCGTGCTGTGGGGCTCCAACATGGCGGAAATGCACCCGGTATTATGGACCCGGATCACCGACCGCCGGTTAAGCCATTCCCACGTTAAAGTGAACGTGCTGTCTACCTACTATCACCGCAGCTTCGAGCTGGCCGACCGCGGCATGATCTTTCATCCGCAATCCGACCTGGCCATTGCCAACTTTATTGCCAACTACATCATCGAAAACGAGGCGGTTAACTGGGACTTTGTGGATAAACACACCCATTTCAAACAGGCCACCACCGATATTGGCTACGGCCTGCGTGATGATGACCCGCTGCAAATCAAGGCCAGGAACGCGAACTCGGGCGAGATGGCCGACATTTCGTTTGAACAATACAAAGCCTCGGTGGCCCCCTACACGGTAGAAAAAGCGGCGGAAATGTCCGGCGTGCTACCGGAAGACCTGATTGCACTGGCCAAACAGTACGCGGATCCCGACACCAAGGTGATGTCGTTATGGACCATGGGCATGAACCAGCATACCCGTGGCGTGTGGATGCAAAGCCTGGTGTACAACCTGCACCTGCTGACCGGCAAAATCTCGGAGCCGGGTAACAGCCCCTTCTCGTTGACCGGTCAGCCTTCTGCCTGTGGTACCGCCCGCGAAGTGGGCACCTTTGCCCACCGTTTGCCCGCAGACCTGCTGGTGGCCAATCCGGAACACCGCAAGATTGCCGAGAAAATCTGGAAGCTGCCGGAAGGCACCATACCGCCGAAACCGGGCTTTCATGCGGTGCTGCAAGACCGGATGCTCAACGACGGCAAGCTCAATGCCTACTGGGTGATGTGTAACAACAACATGCAAGCGGGCCCCAATATCAATACCGAACGGTTACCGGGTTACCGCAACCCGGACAACTTTATTGTGTGCTCCGACCCGTATCCAACGGTTACTGCCCAGGCCTCGGATCTGATCCTGCCTACCGCCATGTGGGTCGAAAAAGAAGGCGCCTATGGTAATGCCGAGCGTCGCACCCAGGCCTGGTACCAGCAGGTGTCGCCGGTGGAAGGGGCAAAGTCCGATCTTTGGCAAATCATGGAGTTTGCCAAGCGCTTCAACATCGAAGAGGTGTGGGATGAAGCCTTGATGGCCCAGGTGCCGGAATTACGTGGCAAGACCATGTACGACATTCTGTTTCGTAACGGTAACGTGGATAAATTCCCGCTCGATGAAGCACAAGAGCTGAACGATGACGCCCGGTCTGCCGGTTTTTACGTACAAAAGGGGCTGTTTGAAGAATATGCCGAATTTGGTCGCGGACACGGTCACGACCTGGCCCCCTACGATGTGTATCACCAGGTGCGCGGTTTACGGTGGCCGGTGGTAGACGGCAAGGAAACCCTGTGGCGTTTCAACCCGGAATATGACCCCTACGCCAAACGTGAAGGCCGGGATTTCTACGGCAAGCCCGATGGCAAGGCGCTGATCATTTCGGCACCTTATGAAGCGCCGCCGGAAGTGCCCAACGATGAATACGATCTGTGGCTCTGTACCGGCCGGGTGCTGGAACACTGGCACACCGGTACCATGACCCGGCGCGTGCCCGAGCTGTATAAAGCCATTCCCGATGCGCATTGCTACATTCACCCGGATGATGCCGAGGCGCGTAATTTACGCCGCGGAGACGAAGTGCTCATTCAGTCGCCGCGCGGTGAAGTGCGGGCGCGGGTTGAAACCCGAGGTCGTAACCGGCCGCCAAAAGGCCTGGTGTTTGTGCCCTTCTTTGATGCGCGCATTCTGGTCAACAAGTTGATTCTGGATGCCACCGATCCGCTATCCAAACAGACCGACTACAAAAAATGTCCGGTAAAGATAACCAGAATCGCGAGTGTGTAAGAGTGGCGAGAGGGTAAGTTCTCACTCGGGTAACAGGGCAGTTATATCAAGGCCACTCCATCGCTTAACAATGCAGGGGGTGGTCATAAAAGAATGGAGAGGTTATGCAAAAAATCATGATGGCATTGCTGGCAGCCAGTGCACTGCTGTTCGGTACCGTACAAGCCGAAGAGTCGGCCAAGGCAAACCCGGTGGCGACCGATACCGCCGCTCATACCGTCAACCAGGGCGGCATTGGTGGTGTGGAGTCGTTACGTGGCATGAGTGAACTAGAAACCACGCGCCCGGCGGACGACTTCAAGCGTTTTCCCAAGGATCACCATTTGGACAGTAGTTATGTGTATCAGCCACCCTTGATCCCCCATAGCATCCGTAACTATGAAGTGTCGTTAAACGCCAATAAGTGTCTTTCCTGTCACAGCTGGAAAAACGCCAAGGAAATGGGCGCCACCAAGATCAGCGTGACTCACTATGTGAATCGTCAGGAGCAGGTGCTGTCGGATGTGTCACCGCGTCGTTATTTTTGCTTGCAATGTCACGTGCCTCAGGCCGATGCCAAACCGCTGGTTGAGAGCAACTTTCAGAGCGTCGATTCATTGCGGTAATAAAACGCGACTTAAGAGTGAGAGCCATGAAATTATTAAAAAGATTCTGGAAGCGTTTATCCACTCCCAGCAAGGCCGCGGCAGGCGTGGTGCTGCTGATGGGGTTTATCGGTGGCTTGCTGTTTTGGGGGGCTTTTAACACCGGAATGGAAGCCACCAACACCGAGCAGTTCTGTTCCGGCTGCCACGCCCCCATCGTAAAAGAGATCCGTGAAACCATTCACTACTCCAACCGTTCGGGAGTGCGTGCCATCTGTTCCGACTGCCATGTTCCTCATAACTGGACCGATAAAATCGTGCGCAAGGTGCAGGCATCCAAAGAGCTGGCCTTTCACTTTATCGGCACTATCGATACCGACGAGAAGTTCAAGGCGCGTCGTGGTCATCTGGCGCATCGCGAGTGGCAACGGATGAAAGAAAACAACTCGCAAGAGTGTCGTAACTGTCATCAATTCGACTATATGGACTTCTCGGAGCAAGGCCCCCGCGCGGTAAGGCTGCACTCGACCGCACTGGCCGGTGGCGATAAAACCTGTGTCGATTGCCATAAGGGCATTGCCCATAAACTGCCGGACATGAGCGACGTAGCCGGCTGGCAATAAGCGCCTGGAACGAGAACAAGAGGGGAAACGAATGAGTACCTTAGAATACGTTATCTGGCATATCCTGGGTTACGCCACCATACCGGTGATTATTATCGCCGGTTTTATCGCCGTCGCCGTCGTGTGTATTGGCATTCTGTCGGTGACCAAAGACAAGAAAATTGATTGATACTGTCTGAGAGAACAGGCTGAAAGAAAAAGCGGGGAGGGCGACCTTCCCGCTTTTTGTTGCCGGAACTACTGCCATATCACCGGCGGTAAAGCGTACGGCCAGGTGATTGATTCAGTAGCGATATTCACAGTCGCTCAGATCGCCTAATACTTTCTTCGTACTCTGGAGAGAAGGAGAAAAGCTCGATACCTTCTTCTGATTTACATACACATCAAACTGCTCGGCAGCCTGAATGGCTTCCCGGAATGAATACCAAGCGTTGTCACCGTTGCGCCAGCCCAGGTTTTCGGGAATCCAGTAGGCATTGCCGTCGATCAGTAGCTCCAGTGTATTGCTATCACTGGGGGAAAGATCCTCGCCGCTGGCATGGTTGAAATCAACCTTGGTTAACTCGCCGTTTTCGCTGTAGCCGATGTCGCAGTTGATGGTGAAGGTATCCCCTTGTTCATTCTGGATGCTGTTGACGAGAAAGCCCTGTCCAAACTCTGATACCCAGATATTGGGAATGGCGTTGGCGTTGCTGGCTGCCAGCAGGGTGGCAGAAATGACAAACGGTTTGATGAAGCGCTTCATGATTTATCCCTGTTGTTATTAGGGAGCGTTCTCAATCATGCCAGCCATATCACCGTTGATACGAGGCTGAGCATGGCGGTGTAGTGTTTCT